>CAZIHJ010000041.1:0-10732 GCA_964538485.1 uncultured Chitinophagales bacterium
AAAGACCAATGATCAAACTCATCGCACTCTACCGTAAACCGGCTGATGTCGAGTCATTTAATAAACACTACGACGAGATCCACACTCCGCTGGTGAAGAAGTACCCCAACCTGCGCAAACTGGAGATCACGCGCATTACGGGTGCCCCCTTCGGTGAGAGCAAATTCCATATCATGGCAGAAATGTATTGGGATGACAAGGATACCATGGACAGGTCGCTTGGCTCACCCGAAGGTCGCGCTGTGGCCAAGGACCTCATGAGCTTCGCTGCAGACGTGGTTGTTGTTTTCTTCGGCGAAGTAGTATCCTGAGTGAGCCCGCTGTTTGGGCGAGCGAAGGATCTGCAGAATATGTTCGGATTCTTCGCTACGATCAGAATTTACTCCGTGAGGGCATGTATTACATCTATATCCTTTCCAACAAATCAAAAACTCTGTACACAGGCTACACGAATAACCTTGCCCGCAGGTTTCACGAACACCGGATGAAACGTGGGAGCAAATTCACCGGGAAATACAACATTGGCAAACTGGTCTACTTCGAAGAGCAACCTGATTGGCATCTTGCAAAGGTCAGAGAGAAACAGATCAAGGATGGCTCAGAGTGAAGAAGATTGCCCTCATTGAATCGAAGAACCCGAAATGGGAAGACTTATCAATCACATTATCAGATCCTTCGGTGTCCTGAGAAACGGACACCTCAGGATATAAACCCTATGAACTCCAAACGTACCAACTCTCTATACAAGGGTAAGGCTCCGGAAACTCTTCAGTTCCGCAACCTCCTCTATTCAAAAAGCGATTGGAAAGCCACGATCACGATTAATCGTCCCGAGGTGTACAATTGCCTGAACCTCGAGACATTGCGCGAGTTGAGTGCGGCGTTCGAAGACGCGGCGTGGGACGACGAAGTCGCTGTCCTTATTATTACCGGCGCGGGCGAAAAATCATTCTGTACCGGCGCTGACATGAAGGAATGGAAGGAAGAATTCCTCGACAGGCCCAATGATTTTTATAAATGGATGGGTGTGTTCATGGAAACCTTTGAGCGACTGCGCAACATCGGCAAGCCGACGATTGCACGGCTCAATGGCATAGTTGTCGGAGGAGGAAACGAACTGCAGATGTCATGCGACCTCGCCATCGCTGCAGACGGCATTTACATCGGTCATGCCGGCACATCACGCGGCAGTGTTGCCGCGGCAGGCGCGACCCAATGGCTGCCATTGATTGTCGGTGACAGACGTGCGCGGGAAATGCTGCTCTTGAATGAAAAACTCCCCATAAAGAAAGCCCTTGAGTGGGGACTCGTGAATCAGGTTGTGCCCCGCAAGAAACTCGACAAAGCGGTGGACGTGATGGCTGAGAAACTCGTCAACAAACTCCCTGAATGCACACGCTACACCAAACAACAGCTCAACTTCTGGCGAGACTTTTCCTGGTCGCTTACCATCGGCCATTTACGTGACTGGCTGACCGTTCACACATCGGCATTGGAAATACAGGAAGGCATCAAGGCCTTCAACGAGAAACGGGAAATAGACTACAAGGGCCTGCGTCGCAAGATTGCAAATGCAGGCAAGGGAAAGAAATAACAATATTCCCTCCATTGAAATTTTCCCCAAAGTGTGGTAGCTTATCACCGTCGCCGGTCAATAAACCACCATCGCTTACGGGCACAATGAACCATTTGCGAGATCGTTTTCAGGTTGTTGTCGTTGTTCTCCTTTTCCTCTCCGGCTGTTCTTCTCCTCCACCTTCACCTCGCTGGGAATACACCGGCGGCCCTTCGGCACAGAATATTTCAGCAGTCGTCATAGACGAACGAACGCCGACAACGGTGTTCGCCGGACTCACGACGGGTGAAGTATTCACAACCACCGATCAAGGGGCTTCGTGGTCACCGGTATCGACAGTACACCCCCTGCAGATGATTCATCAGCTGGTGCAAAACTCCGAGCGATCCGACGAGTTTTTTGCTGCAACAGACGCCGGACTGTACCGCTCCACCAACGCATGCAGAGAATGGATACAGGTTCCCATCACTGCTTTGGATGTGGTCATCTCGTGTCAGTCTCTTGCGATTGATCCATTTGACAGCAGGTTCATGTACGCGGGAATACGCGGCAAGGGCATCTATACAACGATTGATGCCGGCGTAACGTGGCAACTTGGGACCACCGGACTCGCCCCCGACCGGATGCCGGACGCCGATATACACGACATCCGAATCAGCAACAAGTCGCCGAACATTGTCTACGCTGCTCTTTCTAAAGTTGGTATGATCAGGTCAACCGACCGTGGAATAACCTGGCAAGCACTCACTGAGGATCTGGCTGAATCGGGCACCGTACCGACGTGCCTTGTGTTGGAATCGGCTGAAGTTGTTTGCTTCGGAACAGCCGCTGGCGATGTGTACAAGAGCATTAACGGCGGGAGAGGATGGAGTCCGACCCGTCAGGGAATGGGGACAGCTCCATTGAGTTCATTTCTTTCAATCTCTCCCACCCTTCTGCTGGCGAGCGCCGAGAACGGCATCATTTCATCATCGGATTTCGGCTCATCATGGCGGAAAGTCTCCACTACGATGCCGGAGGTGCCCGGCATTCTTGCAGGAAGGAATGGACAACAAGGCCCGGTCATGATATTCGGCCAGGGCATTGGCGTGCAGCGCTCAACTGACGCGGGACAAACTTGGCAACAAGCCGACTTCAACCTTGGCGGGTCAGCCGTTCAACTCATCACTTCCGATTCACGTGGCAATAACGTCTATTGTGTCACCGGTACCGCCGTCTTCGCATTCCAACCGCGGTCATCGGTGTGGGCATCGGCGTCCAGCGGACTTCAAGGCGGACAAATTGCATCGCTTGCTTTCGATGTTGACTCAGCAGCAATCATGTACGCCGGAACATCAGGTGGAGTATTCAGGAGTATGAACGCAGGAAAATCCTGGACCCTTCTCCCCCGCACATTCGGTCCATCCGACGTCAGGTTCTTCGACACGCACAAGACAATCCGCACCCGACTATTCGCAGAAACCACAACGGGATTATTTGTGAGTACGGATCGTGGAGAGAAGTGGAACTTGTCAAGGCCGTTGGGAGAGATATACGGAATCCGTTCGTTCACTTTCCATCCGGGGAACTCCGGCATTATTCACGCGGCCACCCGCGAGAAGGGCATTATCGGCAGCACGGATGGCGGGCTTACCTGGGAGGCAAATCGATACGGCATTGAAGGGAATAATATTCTCGCGATCACCTATGAACCAGGGAGCGACAAAGTACTGTATTGCTGGACCGAGAATGGAGCAGGGTTCCGCTCCACCAATCGTGGAATAGTGTGGGACAGGTATTCACCACCATGGAATATCGGGTCCTCTGTTTTTATTAGTGTCGAGAGAACGGAGCCGGGGAATGTCGTCGCACTCGTGGATAAGAAGCAAGTGTTCTATTCCATGAATGGCGGCGCAACCTGGAAATCCGTTCTTGTTGATGAGCTGAGAGAGGAAATTCTCAGCGTACATTGGAACACTGGGGAATCGGCGCTGTACGCAGGGACGACTCGTCGCGGGGTTTTCCGGTTGCGACTGGGTCCTATATTCTCCAACAACCAGTAATAGCGTGACCAGGTTCATTCTTGTTTCCTTCCTTTGGATAGTTCTTTTCCCACTTTCCTTCAACGCACATTCCCAGATCCGCGTTAGTCCGTCATTCTCCATCACAATCAAGCAACATAGTGATTCGCTCACAAAGACATTCGCCCATCTTGTTACCACAGATCGCTTTCCATGTGCGGGATATAGCATCCGTACGCGAGTCACCAGGGAACGCGACACGCTATCTATCCACATACTCGGACTCCTTCGTCCGAATCCCTGTATGACCGGGTTTGATGAAGCAAGCGGGAATGCGTATCTTGGAAGCATCGGGGGCGGTTCCTACTTCTTGAGAGTGGTAGAAGGAATGACAGCAGATTTATACTCACTGAAGTTTGACAGTGGCCGCATCATTTCCGTTAGCCCGATCTTTCAACATTTCACCATTCTTCGCTCAGAGAGTCCATGAAGAAATACCTCTTGCTCCATCTCGCCATCGGCAGCATTCTTATTCTCATCGTTTCAGCCTTTGCATTTCAAGATAGATCCATAGTGTTTCTCCCCGGTACACAACCCGGTGTCGTTCTCTCTCATGAATCCGTCACGAACTGCCAGGCCTGTCATCAAACAGGACCAACCGGGCATCCGGTCACCATCACCGCGGATTGGAAAGGGAGCCCGATGGCTCACTCTGCCCGTGACCCAATCTTCTACGCGGCAGTGGCCATCGCAAACAAGTACGTTGCAGGATCGGGAGAGTACTGCATCCGCTGTCACTCCCCCACCGGCTGGCTCGAAGGGCGATCCGATCCGCCCACAGGACAGGGGCTTACAGGCAACGATTTGAATGGCGTGCAGTGCGACTTCTGCCATCGTATGAAGGACCCCATGATTCCCGATACGACGATCAACCCTCCCGTTCCCGGTTATGGCAACGGAATGTTTGTATCGCAAGTTGCTCGAACGCCGAAGCGCGGCCCGTACGACGACGCGCTGTCGATGTTTCATCCCGTGCAAGCAGATTCGTTTTATCGCTCCAGTAATTTCTGCGGCGTCTGCCACAACGTGAGCAATCCGCTGTTGGCAACCAATGCAACAACGCAATCACCGCATGAGTATGGCGTCATCGAGCGCACGTACAGCGAGTGGCTGCTGAGTTGGTATGCAACGCAAGGCGAAGCCGGTACTTGTCAATCGTGCCATATGCCGGCGATAACCGGCTACGGAGCGAACCTTGCGATGACACCACTGAGGACCGACCTTCCAAAGCACGATCTTACCGGTGGGAATACATTCCTGCACGACATCCTCGCTGACTTCTGGCCCGGGCTGGATACGAATGCTCTCGCACAAGGAAAGCAGAGGGCGACAGAAACACTGCAGAGTGCGGCAGCTCTTGAAGTCACGGCGTATAGAACCAGCGATACTGTACACACTCTCGTCCGCATTACCAACCTTGCAGGACACAAACTCCCCACAGGTTACCCCGAGGGTCGTCGTGCGTGGCTGAATATTGTAGGAAGGAATTCCGCGGGTGATACGGTGTTTCAATCAGGTGAGTATGACTTCGAAACCGCAGAACTGACTCACGATACTCAAGTAAAGATTTATGAAACGAAGCCGGGACTTACAACGGCAACTGCTGCACAACACAGTCTCACCCCCGGACCTTCATTTTATTTTATTCTCAATGACACGATCTATAAAGACAATCGCATCCCACCGAGAGGGTTCACGAACACGGCATTCGCCCAGCATCTCGCTCAACCCGTCGCATACACGTATGCCGATGGTCAGTATTGGGATGAGACACAGTACCTCCTGCCGACCAATGTCACGGAGGTAACCGCAACATTATATTATCAAACTTCAAGCAAAGAGTATATCACGTTTCTCCGCGATGAGAATGTCGGCAATGCGCTGGACTGGCGGGCGTGGGGCGATAGTTTGTACTCCGCATGGACCAGGCGCGGCAAGTCAAGGCCTGTTGTAATGAACTCCATGACGGTGGCCGTAATCGATTCAACAACCGGTTTCACCCATCCCGCATCTCCTCTCCCCGTGGAAATCACCCTCGCTCAGAATTATCCCAACCCATTCAACCCGTCAACACAGTTCGTGTTTCGCATTTCATATTCCGCCTTTGTTGCGCTCAAAATATTCGATGTGGCGGGCCGTGACGTTGCCACCGTGTTGAAGGGGCGCATGTACGCAGGTGAACACAAGATGTCGTTCAATGGTGAAGGGCTTCCCAGCGGTGTGTATCTGTATCGTCTCATCGTTGACAATGAAATACGGGCTACCAGAAAAATGATTCTGTTAAAATAAACGCAAGGAAAACCATGCCTGCCTACGTCATTATTGACATCGATATTACCGACCCGATCGGGTACGAAGAATACAAAAATCTCGCATCACCCACTCTGGCGGTCTACGGCGGCAAGTACATTGCGCGCGGCGGACATACGGAAGTCTTGGAAGGAACATGGCAACCAAACCGTGTCGTGATATTGCAGTTCGATTCAATTGAGAAAGCCAAAGCATGGCTCAACTCACCGGAATACAAGGAGCCGAGAAAGATCCGGCTTCGAACCGCCAAAACAAACATGATCGTCACTCAGGGATTGTAGTCGGAATGGCTGCTCCAACAAAATCAGCTTCTGATATTACTCGACAGATGAACGTCATGGATCATCTGACTGACACTGTCTTGATGATTCGTCCCGCAGCGTTTGGCTTCAACACACAGACGGCAAAATCAAATGTGTTTCAAGGGCAAGTCGCCGGACTTTCCGTGGACCAAATACGCGTTCAATGCGATCAGGAATTTGACGGTTTTGTCGCGCAACTGAAGGCCTCGCATATCAAGGTTGAGGTGTTTGATGATTCGCCCCTTCCCGCAAAACCGGACGCAATTTTTCCCAATAATTGGATGACTACACACAGGGCCGTCGACGGTCGTAAACTGCTATTGACATATCCCATGTTGGCTCCAAATCGCAGACTCGAGAGACGAGCGGATATCATTCGGACACTTGTCACGCGTGGATACAAACATAACGACGTGCTTGAGAGACATGAATCAGCAGGGAGGTTTCTGGAAGGAACGGGAAGCGTGGTGTTCGATCATGCTTCCAAGCGAGCATACGCTGCTCTTTCTCCGAGGACGGATCCGGAAATCCTGAGTGAGCTGTGTTCATTGATTGACTATACTCCCGAGGTTTTTCATTCCTTCGATGAAACTCATACTCCAATCTACCATACAAACGTCCTCCTTACGATTGGCGATGGTTTTGCAGTTCTCGGAACCGATACTATTACCGATCCTGTGGAACGCCGGAGAGTTCTCGCTCGATTACGGGAAGACGGACACGAGGTTGTCCACCTCACGCATGAACAACTTTCCCGGTTCGCCGGCAACATGTTGCAAGTGAAGAGTACAGCCGGTGTAAAGTGTCTCATCATGTCGGTCACCGCCTACAATAGCTTGACGAAGGATCAGATTGAACGGCTGGAGTCCCGCGGAAGCACGATCATCCCTGTCTCCATTCCTCTTATCGAGCGAATCGGAGGCGGCAGCGCCCGCTGCATGCTTGCAGAAATTTTTTGAACAATAAAATCCCCTTATAGACAGATCCGGCACTTGATTCTCTCCCCTGCCTGTCGTTCATTGTGTGCGTTCGTGTGATTTCATTTCATATAATCCAGGGTTAAGAATCCATGTCTCACCTGATCGTTACCACACAAGACAACTACGCCATCGTTCAAATCAACCGACCGGATGTGCTCAACGCCCTCAACATCGCCCTGATGATTGAACTTGTGGACACACTCGAAGCGCTTGATAAGGACGACGCCGTCAGGTGCATTATCCTCACAGGAAACGAGAAGGCCTTTGCGGCCGGCGCTGACATCAAAGAGATGGCAGACGCGACTGCAATGGAGATGTTGCTCCGCGATCAGTTTGCGCGGTGGGACCGGATTCGCAAGGTCAAGACGCCAATCATTGCCGCGGTAAGCGGGTTTGCGCTTGGTGGTGGTTGCGAGTTAGTGATGACGTGCGATATTGTGATCGCTTCGGAGTCGGCGAAGTTCGGCCAGCCGGAGATAAACATTGGCGTAATGCCCGGAGCTGGAGGAACACAACGCCTCACCCGCGCGGTGGGCAAAGTCAAAGCCATGGAAATGGTATTGACGGGTAGAATGATTAATGCCGACGAAGCGCTTCGCTGGGGACTCATCAACAAAGTTGTGCCGGTGGAATATTATCTCGAAGAAGCCAGGAACTGGGCAAAGGAAATCGCCTCCAAACCGCCGGTCGCCGTGAAGCTCGGCAAGGAATCCGTGCTCAAGGCATTCGATACCACCATTGAGGGCGGACTCGAATTCGAACGCAAGAACTTCTATCTCCTCTTTGCCTCGGAAGATCAAAAAGAAGGGATGAAAGCGTTCGCCGAGAAACGGAAACCGGAGTGGAAAGGAAAATGACCAATGAACAGTCAGCAATAAGCAATTGTCGGAGACCGGGTTTAGACCCTGGAATTTCGTTTTTTGTATCTAGGTTTTCGGATATGTTTGGTACTTGGCTATTGCCGCTTCACTCCCTAAACTCTAACCTCTAACTGAATTTTTCTATGCCTAATTTCCAAACACTCATCTACCAGATTTCTGACGGCGTTCTCACGATCACGATGAACCGTCCTGAAGTGTTCAACGCCTTCAATGAACTGATGAAGAAGGAAATCAACGATGCATTCAAGGAAGCCGAGAGGGATCCCAATGCACGGTGCATTGTGTTGCGTGGTGCCGGCGACAAAGCATTCTGTTCAGGCCAGGACTTGAAGGAGCATTCCGGTTCGAAGCGTTCTCTCAAAGAATCACTGGACAAATCCTACAATCCTCTCGTTCGCAAAATGCGCTCCATAGAAAAACCGGTGATTGGCATGATCAATGGTGTTGCCGCCGGAGCCGGTTGCAGTGTTGCTCTTGCGTGCGATTTGCGCATCATGTCATCAACGGCAAAGTTGATCGAGGTGTTTATCCGCATCGGGCTTGTGCCGGACTCTGGCTCGCATTGGTTTCTTCCCCGACTCACTGGCATGGCACGCGCATTTGAGTACTGTGCAACCGGGCGGGATATTACAGCGGACGAAGCGCTGCAGGCGGGACTAGTCAACAAAGTCGCTCCACCCGATCAGCTTGAATCGGTAACGATGGAGCTCGCCCGTTCTCTCGCCCAAGCGCCGACACGTTCCATCGGGCTAATAAAACGCACACTCAACAAAGCCCTCACCTCCGATCTGGACGCACTTCTCGACTACGAAGCGCAGATACAGCAGATAGCGTCCGAAACAGAAGACCACAAAGAGGGTATACTGGCGTTTCTGGAGAAGAGGAAGGCGGAATTCAAGGGGCGATGAATCTTCTTTTCAATCTCGTTGTTAATATACTCTTCGAATACGACCAAAAAGTTTGATTTTCCGTCGTGCAATGCCTATTTTGATGCTGCACTGTAGCACTTTTCCCTCACCCACCACCATTGCAGGATGTCCGAACAAGATACCCTAATTCCGCGTCTTCAGGAAGAGAACCAACGATTGCGCCGTGCAGTCGAAGAACTCTCCATTCTCAACGACCTTGCCAGAACAATTGCTGCATCCCTCGATCCGCAAGAGATCATGGGGACCATCATCAGGCGTTCTCTTCGCGCAGTAAATGCCGAACAGGGCGTCATCTCTCTGGTCGAACAAGCAGCCGCGGATCCGATGAAGACACTGGTACGCGCCAATCTGAGTTCCTCGGGTCAAGAGACGTTCCACCTCAACCAGGCATTACTGGGATGGATGCACCTGAACAAGATGCCCCTGTTGGTGAATGCGCCGCAGTCCGACGACAGATTCAAGGGTGTGAAATGGGATTCCACCATACGCACAATTCTCTGCGTTCCCATGATGATCAAATCGGAATTGAAAGGCGTGCTCACCGTCTACAACAAGAAAGACGGAAAGGTGTTTTCGGAAGAAGATCAACGCCTGCTCGCAATCATAGCGGGACAGTCCGCGCAGATCATAGAAAATGCGCGGCTTAACGACGGCGAGAAGAGGTTTTTGAAGATGCAGGAAGAGGTGCGGTTCGCTGCGCGCATTCAAACCGATCTGCTCCCAAAAGAACCGCCATCGGTGGCGGGCTACGATATCGCAGGCCTCACCATCCCCGCGCAGGAAGTCGGTGGTGATTATTTTGATTTCATTTTCATCAATGATGACCGCCTTGGCGTATGCCTCGGCGATGTCACTGGCAAAGGATTACCCGCCTCCCTATTGATGGCAAATACGCAGGCCACATTGCGCGGCCAGGCATTGTTTGATATTTCCGTTCGTGAATGCATCACGCGGGCGAACCGACTTCTGTTTCAAAGCACCAACGCAGAGAAGTTCGTCACTCTCTTCTATGGCTCCCTTGACAAGAACAATCACCAACTCTCCTACTGCAATGCAGGACACGAACCTCCCGTGCTCCTTCGCTTGGATGGTTCGATTGCGCATCTCGACAAAGGCGGACTGGCTCTGGCCATGCTTGAAGAATTTCCCTTTGATGAAGATACTGTCTCCATTTTACCCGGCGATACGCTCGTAATCTGTTCCGACGGTATTACTGAGGCAATGAACCTTCTTCAAGAACAATTCGGAACACAGCGACTTGAGCACATTGTGAAAGACAGCCACGCATTGACAGCTGCGGAGATCATCAATGCCATCGTCAAGGCCGTCAAGTTGCACTCCGGCTCCGCACCGCAAACCGATGATATGACACTCATCGCCATCAAGCGAGATCGATAGAATTCGTCTCATCATTTCACCAAAATCGGAGGGCATTCCATGTACATGCGCATGGTTCGCGCCAAAGTGAGGGCTGGTCAACAGGAGGCCCTTCGTTCGTACTACGAAAGGGAGATTATCCCCAGGCTCGGCGGGGTTCCGGGATGCACATTTGCGGGATTGTTGAACAATACACGCAACCCGGAGGAAGCTATCTCGATGACCTTATGGAAAACGCAAGAGTTGTCTGAAGTATACGCGAAAAGCGCGTTGTTTCCCTCCATGCTCGCGAGTATTCAACCCTTCCTTGTCGAGTC
>CAZIHJ010000041.1:10832-27571 GCA_964538485.1 uncultured Chitinophagales bacterium
TATGCTGTGATGATTGCACGGGGATTCGCCGGTTGAATATCGTCAAACAGAACAATCCAGAAAGGAGCCATTCTATGCCCACGCTGATGATGTACATACTTGTTATCGTTTTGACATGGACTGACGCCTTTGCGGCAGACAAGGTCGCGGGCGTTCCTCTCCGAAAGGATCTCGAAGGATTCCACATGACGATTACAACACGATCACAGGAAGCCCAGAAGTACTTCGACCAGGGGTACACTCTGTACTACAGCTTCAATCACGAGGCCGCTATTGCCTCGTTCGCGGAAGCGCTCGTTTTCGATTCAACCTGTGCCATGGCATGGTGGGGGCAGGCGATTTCAGCCGGCCCGAACATTAACAACACGGCAATGGACAGTGCGAAGTCCTATGCCGCTTGGCATGCCGTACAGCAGGCAATTCGTCTTGCGCGCAACAACTCTTCGCCCATCGAACGGGACCTGATTCACGCGCTTGCACAACGCTACGCATGGCCTGTTCCTGAAGACAGAAAAGCACTTGATAATGCCTACACCGACGCAATGAGAAAAGTCTGGCAGAAATATCCCGATGATGCTGATGCCGGGGCGCTGTTTGCCGATGCGATGATGAACTTGCGGCCGTGGGATCTCTGGACTCCTGCGGGAGAGCCCCAACCCGGGACGCCAGAGATTGTCGAGACGATCGAGAAAGTGCTTTCTATGGCGCCCGATCATATCGGTGCAGCTCATTTTTATGTCCACACGATGGAGGCCTCACCAACTCCCGGGAAAGCGCTTGCTGCCGCGAATACGTTGCGCGATCGGATTCCGGGTGCCGGACATCTCGTTCACATGCCCGCGCATATTGACATTCGACTCGGCCATTACGCCAATGCGATCAAAGCCAATCAAGTTGGCATAGTTGCAGACACCGCCTGGATTGAAAAGGGTGGCTTCTACACATTCTACCGTGCGCACAATTATCACTTTCTCGCATACGCCGCGATGTTTGACGGGCAGAGACAGCTCGCACTGGATGCTGCTCAAGACATGATACGACAGATACCGTTGGAAACCGTCCGCGAATTTCCCGACTACATGGATGGCTTCGTTGCCACTCCCCTGCACGTGATGGTGCGCTTCGGCATGTGGGAAGAGATACTTGCCCAGCCGAAACCACCTGAAGATCTGACTGCAACAACCGCGTTCTGGCATTACGCACGTACCGTTGCTTTTGCCGCGCTGAATCGAGTCGTTGAATCCGGGGCCGAGTTTGTAAAGCTCCAGGCGGCGTACAATGCCGTACAGGAAACCCGCCTCATCAGTAACAACTCCGTACGGACCGTGCTTGATGTTGGACTGCCAATGGCAGAAGGAGAACTGGAATATCGCCGCGGAAACCACGCTCGGGCGTTCGAATTACTCCGTGAAGCCGTGCGTCGTGATGATGCACTCCGATATGATGAACCCTGGGGTTGGATGATGCCCGTCCGCCATGCCCTCGGCGCCCTCCTCCTTGAGCAGAAGAGCTACAAAGAAGCCGAAGAAGTTTATCGGGAAGATCTACGACTTCACCCCGGCAATGGGTGGGCACTGAAGGGCTTAATGGAATGTTACCGCAAAACAGGTCAGGATGGAAAAGCAGCAGAGGCGGAGACGCAGTTCGACAAAGCATGGGCCCGCTCAGACATCAAAATTTCGGCCTCGTGTTTCTGCAGGTCCGGATCGGAAGAGTAGGCTGTCGCCGCACGTCGAAACTACAACAAGAGGAATAAGTAAACCATGATCGGTTCCACAGTCTCTCACTATAAGATTCTTGACAAGTTAGGCGAGGGGGGGATGGGCGTTGTGTACAAGGCCCAGGATCTCACACTCGACCGGCCTGTTGCCATAAAGCTTCTTACCTCTCACCTTTCCAACACCGCGGAGAACAAAGCCCGCTTCATGCAGGAAGCAAAGGCCGCTGCCGCGCTCAATCATCGCCATATCCTTGGTGTATATGAGATTGATGAACACGCCGGCTCGATGTTCCTTGTCATGGAATATGTCGATGGCAAAACGCTGAAGAAACATATCGCGGATCTGCAATCGGGATCGGGACTTCCCGTACCGCAGGCGGTTGACTGGGTCATACAAATAGCGGAAGGACTCGACGCCGCGCATCAGAAACAAATCGTCCACCGGGACATCAAGAGTGAGAATATTATGATCGACCGGAATGGCCAGCTCAAGGTCATGGACTTCGGGCTGGCAAAGCTCAAGAGCAGTGCGGGACTGACAAAAACCGGCACATCACTCGGCACGCTGTCGTACATGTCACCCGAGCAAGCACAGGGTGTTCCTGCGGATCATCGGTCCGATCTCTGGTCCTTGGGCGTGGTGTTCTTCGAAATGCTGACGGCTGATCTTCCGTTCAAAGCCGAGCACGAAGCAGCACTCCTCTATCTTGTCGTCAATGAAGAGTCCCCAGTTCCCAGTGCATTCGACCGGAGAATTCCACATCAGGTTGATGCCGTTGTCCGGAAAATGCTTGCCAAGGACCGGACGCAACGGTATCAAGGTATGCAGGACCTCATCACCTCGCTGAAAGCGCTCAAGACAGAGCTTGAAGCATCAACAAACGCAGTTCCGAGAAAGGCTATTGCGGTTCTCCCGTTTGGAAATATCAGCGCCGAGAAAGAGAACGAGTACTTTGGCGATGGTTTGATGGAGGAACTGATCGTCAACCTCTCCCGTCTGAAAGACATCGAGGTTGTTTCGCGGACGACTTCGCAACAATACAAGGGAACAAAAAAGGATATCAAAACCATCGGTCGGGAGCTTGGTGTTCGCTACATCCTCGAAGGAAGTGTGCGGAAGTTCCAGGACAACCTCCGCATTGCCGTGCAGCTTGTAGATGTGGAGAGTGACCGCCAGTTGTGGGCGGAGTCGTATAAGGGCACCCTCGCAGATGTGTTCGACATCCAGGAACAAGTCTCCAAGGAGATCGTCGATGCTCTGATGGTGAAGTTGACACCGTCTGAACAGGTTGTTCTTACGAAAAGGTCGACGGTGAACCCGGAGGCGTTCGACTGTTACCTCAGGGCCCGGGAATTCCTGTACCGCCGCACAAAGAGCAGTCTGCAGTTTGCTATCCAGTTGTTCCAGCGTGCCATTGAGCTTGATACGCGATACGCTCCTGCCTATGCGGGACTGGGCGAGGCATTTGCCACTCTTCACTACGACTACGATACCAAGGAAATCTGGGTCGACAAGGCAATCGAGTCAAGTCTGAAAGCACTGATGTATGACTCCACAGTCTCCGAGGCATACGCCGCGCTCGCAATGGCCTACTTCAGCAAGAAATCTCTTCAAGAAGCTGAAGCAGCGGCAAAAAAAGCAATCGATCTCGGCCCAAACATCTTCACCGGATACTGGGTGCTGGCCCGCATCTATCATGTCACGGACAGGGACAGCCAATCCATTGATCTGCTCAAGAAAACCATCACCTTGAATCCCGACTTCCATACTGCATACTCACAGCTCCGGATGGTCTATGAAAGACTTGGAAAGAAGGATGAGTATGATAAGATCCTCGCCATGGCCCTCGATATTCTCCCGAAGTACCTGGCACGACACCCCGACGATGCCCGATCACGTAATTATTACGCGACCGAACTTGCGCAAGTCGGAAGAAGAGAAGAAGCAAAGGCAGAACTAAAGAAGTCGCTTGAACTGAGTCCGGATGATCCCCTCATGATGTATAACTCCGCCTGTTGCTACTCGCGACTTGGTGAAAATGGACTTGCCATCGAAGCACTCAGGAACTCCATTGCCGCAGGTCTTGAGGATTACGACTGGATTCGTACCGACCCGGATTTTGACGGTATCAGGAACGAGCCGGGATATGTTGAGTTACTAAAAGGAAAATAGCCTCAATGATTGGAACAACTGTTTCCCACTATGCGCCAAAGGCGCATCCGCCTGTGGCGGACAAAATCCTCGAGAAACTGGGTGAGGGCGGAATGTCCCAAAATCACCTGCGAGCTTCTTTTGTGAGCAGTTGTGATTTTGAGGGTCCGCTATTCTCTTGGCGGAGGCGTGTCGTATGATCGGACAGACAATCTCTCACTATAAGATTCTCGAAAAGCTCGGCGAGGGAGGAATGGGCGTTGTCTACAAAGCTCAGGATACCAAACTCGACCGCATCGTTGCGCTCAAGTTCCTCCCCCACCATCTCACAACCAATGAGGCGGAGCAGGCGCGTTTTCTGCAGGAGGCAAAAGCGGCCTCGGCACTCAACCACCCGAATGTCTGCAGCATTCATTCCATCGGAGAACACGAAGGACGCAATTTCATCGACATGGAACTTGTCGAGGGAGAGACGCTCCGGAAGAAAATCGCAGGCGGGAGATTGAAACTTGATGATGTCATCGGACATGCAATTCAGATTGGTGAGGCATTGCACGAGGCGCACTCCAAGGGAATAGTCCATCGAGACATCAAATGCGAGAATATCATGGTCAACACCCGAAACCAGATCAAGGTGATGGATTTCGGGCTTGCAAAGTTGAAGGGTTCGCTCAAACTGACGAAGGCATCGTCCACTGTCGGCACACTGGCATACATGGCCCCCGAGCAAATCCAGGGGGCGGAGATCGATGGGCGAGCAGACATCTTTTCGTTTGGTGTTGTGCTGTTTGAAATGCTGACGGGAAAACTCCCTTTCCGTGGTGAACATGATGCAGCGATCATGTACTCGATACTCAATGAAGAGCCCGAACCTCTCACAAAGTTCATTCCCGATGCAGGTTCTGAACTCCTGCACACTATCAACCGGGCGTTGGAGAAAAACCCGGAGGACCGGTATCAGACAGTCAACGATATGATTATCGACCTCCGGAGGACGAGGAAGGACACCGGGAAGGTGTCGCGGAGAACAATGACAGAGATGCCAGTTCAACCGGTTGCACCGGTCGCAAGTCAAACGTCTCAAACACAAACAGTCTCATCATCAGGTAGAACGCGGATGGTCGTGGTCGGGCTGGCGACTGTAGCCGTTCTTGCAGTCGTACTCTGGCTTTTCGTGCTTCGACCATCAGGGAAGCTGGAACTCAACCCCAATATGACGTTCCGAACCCTTCAGGTTCCTTTTCAGGAAATCGGTTACCCGAGCCTCTCACGCGATGGAGGTTGGGTAGCGTTTGCCGGAAATGCGCGCGGAACCGAATGGGAAGTTTACTTAATGAACACCGCCTCCGGTGAACCGCGTCAAATTACGACCGATTCAGCCAGCTATGCAGGGAATGTTGATCTCTCACCCGACGGAAGCCAGATTGTTTACGATCGCTCTGATAAAGGAAATACAAAACCGGAAATTGCAATCGTCTCATCACTCGGCGGATTTAGCAAACGTATTGTCAATATCGGCTACCTCCCAAAATGGAGGCCTGATGGTCAACGTATAGCATATATACAGAACCCCTGGCTTGGGAGCAAAACCGGCTATACAGAATTCAGGTCGATAAAATCAAATGGTTCAGATGACCGCCTTGAATTCTCTGACAGTCTTGAGGTTGGTTTGTATGCGTGGTCCTCCGACGGCTCAGAGATTTGTTGGACAAGGCGTACCCCGGAGGGGCACTATGAACTCTTTGCTCGAGAAATGGAATCGGGAAAAGAGCGCCAACTGACGTTCCTCAAGAAGTTTGTTGGGACCTTCTGTTGGACCAAAAATGATGAAATCATCTTTTCTTCCAACCTGAATGGGAACCAGAACCTCTGGATGATACCCGCATCCGGCGGAATACCCGTTCAGATCACCCGGGGAAGCGGGCCTGACCTCGCTCCGGTTGTTTCGAATGATCTCAAACGGCTGCTGTACACGCAACAGCAATCGACCGGGAAAATCTGGTACTCTTCGCTGCAAAAGAACGATGCACAGCAATTAACATTCCATGAAGCAGATATTAGTGAGGCGAGTTTCTCCCACGACGGCCGGAAAATACTGTATAGAGAAGGCACCCCCGCTCCTTCCGGAAATACTACCGCACTTTTTATTCTCGATTTGCAAAGTAGACAAAAGACTCAGCTTCTCTCGGAGGAAATAAATATTCATTCTCCGATATGGTCGCCGGATGGAAAGTGGATTGTGTATGCTGCACACCCGGATACAGTGGCCCATGATTCTTCGAAGACGTACATCATCGACGTTGAAAATCAAGGGTCTGTCAGACCGATCGGGAAGGGATTTCCATGGACGTGGATTGACGATACATCATTCCTGACAGCTAACCTGGCCGGAACCTGGCTCTGCACAATCGATGGCGCACCAGCCAAACGATTTTTCCGTGATTCAACGTTTGCGCAACCGGTTCTTGACGGAAAATATATTCTTTATGGTGATGTGATTCCTTCCAGGAAACCCGGGGTGTGGATTGAGCCGGTATCGTCATCAGGTACATCGCCTTCAGAAGCCAGACAGGTAATTAAGTCACTAGGGTCCTCTGTGTATAACCCTATCACCAGATCGGTGTACTATACCTCTACGCAGAATGATTTGCGGCGTGTGCAGCTTCCTGGCGGGAAGGAAGAGATCATTCAGGGAACATTTCCAAACCTGCGACTTGGGACCCCGTTTTCAATCAGTGCCGACGGAAAGCACATTACCTATATCGATTCGAAGCAGATTAGTAAACTCGTGATGATTGAAAACTTTCGTTAACGTTTCAAGATAATATGGTTGGTCAAATAATATTTCAGAGACCCTCACCCTATATTCCCTCTCCCCATTTGGGAGAGGATTTCACGAAGTGACCGGGAGAAGGTTCACAAAGGCAGGACTATGATCGGACAGACAATCTCTCACTACAAGATTCTCGAAAAACTCGGAGAGGGTGGTATGGGCGTAGTCTACAAAGCCCAAGACACCAAACTCGACCGTATCGTCGCGCTCAAGTTTCTTCCTGCCCGCCTTTCTGCTTCCGAAGAAGATAAGTCGCGTTTCATGCAGGAAGCAAAGGCAGCCTCAGCCCTCAACCACCCGCATGTCTGCAACATTCACTCCATTGGTGAACACGAAGGTCAAAGTTTCATCGATATGGAGTTTGTCGAGGGACAGACACTACGCGCAAAGGTCGCAGGTAGATTACCGAAACTGGATGAAGCGGCTGCGTATGCGATCCAGATCGGCGAAGCATTGCAGGAAGCACACACCAAGAATATCGTTCACCGCGACATCAAGTCCGAGAACATCATGGTGAACAGCAAGAACCAGATCAAGGTGATGGACTTCGGGCTTGCGAAGTTGAAGGGGTCGATGAAACTGACCCGGACATCCAGCACGGTGGGTACGCTTGCCTACATGGCACCGGAACAGATTCAGGGTGGCGAGGTCGATGCGCGGTCGGATATTTTTTCATTCGGCATTGTGCTGTTTGAAATGCTGACGGGACAATTTCCGTTCCGCGGCGAACATGATGCCGCCATGATGTACTCTATCCTGAATGAAAAACCTGAAAGCCCGCGCATATATGTATCCGACATACCAGAAGCGTTTGAGCGCATCATTGAAAAGGCGTTGGAGAAGAACCCCGACGAACGGTATCAGTCGATTGCTGATCTTGTCGCCGATTTGCGACGCTGGAAACGCGATTCGGCCGGTACGAGCCGGGTTGAAAGTGGCGCGTTCAAGTCGATGGTAAGGTCTGCAACGGTTCCCGTTCAACCGCAACGCAGATCAAAGAAGTGGTGGCTTGTCGGAGGCATTCTCGGAATCGGAATAATTGCAGCAGCGATTTTCCTCCTCCGTCCGGCTGACTCCGGGTCCTCATCCGAAAAGAAAACACTGGCCGTCATCCCCTTCACAAATCAGTCCGAGCCGGAGCGCGAGTACTTCGCCGACGGTATTGCAGAGGAGATTACAACACGGCTTTCAAGTCTTTCAGGAATCGGAGTGATCGCCCGCGCAAGCGCCTGGCAGTACAAGGGAACGAAGAAATCAGTCAAGGAGATCGGGGAAGAACTCGGCATCGACTATGTTCTCATGGGCACTGTTCGATGGTCGGGCGGAGACGACCAGGCCCTGCAGGTTCGTGTGCGCCCGGAATTGATTGACGTCCGTTCCGGACTTCAAGTGTGGGCCAATACATTTGACACACCGTTCAAGAACGCGTTCGCCATTCAATCGGACATTGCGCAACAGGTGGCTCAGGCGCTCAATCTGAACCTCCTTTCCCCTGAAGCATCGGCACTCCAACACAAACTTACGTCGAATGCCGAAGCGTACGACTACTATCTCAAGGGATTTGAGTATGTCAATCGCTCTTCATCGAAATCAGACCGTGAAATCGGTATTGAGCAATTTGAGCGTGCTGTTGCTCTTGACCCATCTTTCGCCGCGGCATATGCACAGATGGGCGCTGCTCATGCAAGCATGTACTGGTTTTTCTATGATCGCTCACAGGAACGCGTAGAGAAAGCCCGGATCGCCGCCGAGAAAGCTCTTGCCCTCGCGCCCAACCTCTCCGTTTCTCACGAAGCAATGGGATGGTTTCACTACCACACCAGGCTTGACTACGACGCAGCCATCAAAGAATTCTCGATTGCACTTGATCTCCAACCGAACAACCCCGATGTCTCCTATGGTATGGCCGCAGTGTATCGCCGGCAAGGAAAAATGAGTGAGTCCGTTGAGCAGTGGAAAAAGACCCTTGCCAACAACCCTCGCGCTTCTGAAATCGAACGGCAACTGGGTGAAACTCTGACTCTGGAGAGAAAATACGAAGAGGCGGATGAACACTATCGGAACGTGATCGGATTGGCTCCGGACAACGCCACCGTACATGGTCAGCGCGCACTGAACCTCCTGTTGTGGAAAGGTGACCTTCGTGCAGCAACAGAAGCGGTCGACAAGGGGATGCGTTACGGACGATCGACATCGAGCGAAGATCGGCTCCTGTTTTACATGGAGTACAAGATTGCTTTGTCCACAGAAGACTTCGCCGCGGCTGAACGCGCCGTAGGCCGGATGGAAACCACATTCGGCATGGACAATCAGTTTGTCTATTATCCACGTTCACTTCTCCTCGCACAGATCGAGGATTTGAAGGGGTCGAGTGCAAGGGCACGGATACTCTATCAAAGCAGTCTCGATACAATCCAACAACGCCTGAAGGAAAACCCGGATGATGAACGCGCATATAGCGCCATCGGGATTGCGTACGCAGGACTTGGACGCGTTGAGGAAGCAGTGCGTGCGGGCGAGCGGGGACGGGACCTGTTGCCTGTCGAGAAAGAAGCCTGGCGCGGATCGTACCGCCTCATCGACCTCGCACATATCTACACTATAATTGGAGATCAGGACAAAGCGATCGACGTGTTGAAACGCCTTCTGACAATTCCCTCTGATTTGTCAGGCCACTGGGTAAAACTTGACGCAAGATGGAAGCCGCTACGCGGTAACAAGCGATTTCAAGCTCTTGTTGAATCGCATCTATGATCGGATATACATCTTCCCTATCAGGTTGCTGAAAAAGAGAAGCATCGCCACATTGAGTGAAGTCGAGGTGTGAAATATGAAGCACATGTCAGGGTTCGACCTCGCTCACCCTGACGCAGTAGCTCTTTTTCAGCAACCTGCTGGTGCTATTGAATTCACGACAAGGGTCCGCTGACGCTCAACTGAACACAAAGGGCAATAGTATGATCGGTACTACCGTTGCACATTATAAGATTCTTGAGAAGTTGGGCGAAGGCGGAATGGGCGTCGTTTATAAAGCCCAGGACACCAAACTCGATCGCCTCGTTGCGCTGAAGTTCCTTCCCTCACACCTTGCAGCATCCGTTCAGGACAAGACACGATTCATACAGGAAGCAAAGGCTGCGTCGGCGTTGAACCATCCCAATGTGTGCACGATCCACGACATTCAGGAACATGACGGCCAAATGTTCATTGTCATGGAATTCGTTGACGGACAGACGTTACGGGAAAAGCAAAACAACCTTTCGTTCAAACAGGCAGTTGACATAAGTATCCAGATCGCTGATGGACTTGCGACAGCTCACGAGAAGGGCATCGTCCACCGCGACATCAAGCCCGAAAATATCATGGTCCGCAAGGACGGCATTGCGCAGATCATGGACTTTGGACTTGCGAAGCTCAAAGGCGCTGCCGGTGTTTCCCGCTTGACGAGACAGGGTAGCACAGTCGGGACTGCGGGCTACATGTCCCCGGAACAGGTGCAGGGGCAGGACGCAGATCATCGCTCGGATATTTTCTCACTTGGCATTCTCCTCTACGAGCTGCTCACGGGGCAGCTCCCGTTCAGAGGTGTCCACGAGACGGCGTTGGCGTATGAGATCGTCAACGTGGATCCCGCACCAATGTCATCCGTCAAACCTGATATCGATCCGAACCTTGATGCCATTGTTCTGGAGTGCCTGGCAAAGGAACCGGATGAACGCACGCAATCGGCCAAACAAGTCTCGGTGGATCTGAAGCGCTATCGCCGGGAATCGAGCCGTTCACGCGTGAGCAGAATTACCGCTGCCCCGCCAGTCTATCGGCCTTCACAATTCTCAGGCGAACAGGCAGCAGCCCCGATTCAACCGGCGAAGAAAGCCGGTTTACTTCCATGGATTATCGCGGCCGTTTTCTTCATCGGAATGATGGTACTGGCCTTCCTCTATCTTCGGCAATCCTCCGCGGAAGTCAGCGTGTTTCGTTTTACACTTACGCCTCCCGAGAATGAAGGGTTCGCTTCACAGATGCCGGTCATTTCACCGGACGGGCAGAGAGTGGCATTTGTCGTAAGGGATTCTTCAGCCGGGACTCTTATCTGGGTAAGACCACTTTCATCTCTCGTGGCGACCCCACTCACAGGTACAGCGGAAGCACTCTATCCTTTCTGGTCTCCCGACAGCAGATCCCTCGGGTTTTTCCAAAACGGAAAGCTGAAAAAAATCGAAGCGACAGGAGGTCCGGCACAGACTCTCTGTGATGCACCACAGGGACGGGGCGGAACCTGGAATAATGCCGGAGTCATCGTCTTCTCACCTTCGTTCGCCACAGCTTTGCAGCAGGTCTCTCAGGCCGGCGGCACGCCAACGGAGCTGACAAGTCTTGACACGGCGCGCAAGGAGAACTCTCACCGATGGCCGGCTTTTCTTCCCGGCGGTCGGCAGTTCGTTTATTTTGGCCAGAGCACAACGGAGGAAAATAACGCGGTCTTCCTGGGATCACTCGACTCGAAGGACAGGACTCTTCTCTTGAGCGTGACATCAAATTGTGTGTATGCCCCTCCGGGTTATCTGTTGTTCGTACGGGAACGATCGCTCATGGCACAACAGTTCAACGCCGAGAAGGGAGAGCTGATCGGCGATGCATTTCCCATAGCCGAAGATGTCGGTTTCGACCAGTCGAGAAACTCCGCTCTTTTTTCAGCATCTTCAAACGGGGTATTGGCCTACGGCCTGGGAACGGGATCGTCAGGAAACAGGCAACTTGCATGGTTCGACCGCACAGGGAAGCGCCTTAACAATGTCGGAACACCGGGGATTCTCTTTGACTTTGCACTGTCCCCCGATGAGAAGCGGGTCGCGTTTCGTCGCGCTGATACTCAAACGAGAAACGAAGATCTCTGGATGCTTGACCTTCTTCGCGGAACTGAGTCCCGGTTCACGTTCCGACCCACCCGCGACGATGATCCGGTCTGGTCTCCGAATGGAGGCACAATCCTCTTCGATTCAAACCCTGAAGGTGTGAGCAACCTTCATCAAAAGGTAGCAAGTGGTGCAGGAAGCGAAGAGCTTCTTCTCAAATCTACGAGCGCAGATTACCCGGCCGATTGGTCGGCAGATGGCCGCCACATTCTTTTTGGAAGAGAAGACCCGAAGACAGGGTCGGATCTGTGGATATTGCCCCTCACCGGAGATAAGAAACCCTTCCCGTTTGCAAATACTGAAGCAACAGAATTCACTGGACAGTTCTCGCCCGATGCTCGCTGGGTCGTGTACTCGTCGGATGAGTCTGGAAAGTTCGAGGTGTACGTGCAGGCTTTTCCCTCGACGTCGGGAAAGTGGCAGGTCTCGATCGGCGGCGGAGCAGCACCAACCTGGAGCAAGGATGGAAAAGAGATTTTTTACCTCGCGCCGGACAAGAGGCTGATGGCGGTGGACGTCAAGACCGTTGGCGGTTCGCTCGAACAAGGAATTCCGAAACCTCTTTTTGCAACAGATGTCGATCAATATTCGCTCCCTAATCGGTATGATGCGTCAAAAGACGGCAAGCGTTTCCTCGTAAACAACGGAGTTGAAACCACGGGTACAAAACCGATAGCCATAGTCTTGAACTGGACTGCAGACATTAAAACGAAGTGAACTAAAAGGAAAGCAATGATCTGCTCAACAAAGAACAGTGTGTCACTTATGCCACCTTTCCGCAGTTATCCACGCTGGTCAGTGATTGCATTGGCGATTATTCTATTCATCGACCACACACCTGCTCTTGCCGATGGTTCCGTGCAAGGCACTGGCGGGCGCGAAGAGCTGACATCCCTCTTTCACGAATTCCGGATCCTGTGGCAACTGACAACGCCTGATGGTGTTCCTGACTATACTGCGGAGACAATGGCAGCAATGCACCGAAGGTTGCAAGCTCTTCAGAAACAGCATGCGTCAATGGATACAGCCAACTGGCCGTTGGAACAACGTGTGGACTACGAATTGCTGCGGGCTGAAATGAATGGTCTCGATTTCCATATCCGTGTGCTTCAACCATGGACAAGGGATCCAGCATACTATGCACTTGTCTGGTCATATCAAAGTGACACACCGGCACATGAAGGCCCGACCAGTCACGGCGCAATCGAGCTCTGGCAATACACATTCCCGTTGTCGCCTGCTGACCTCGCAAAGCTGGGGGCTGAGTTGAAACTGATCCCACCTTTTCTCCAGCAGGCCCGAACCAACCTGACCGGCAATGCCCGCGACCTGTGGATGGTCGGCATCACGAGCATTCGCGATCAGGCCAACGATCTGGATGAGCTGGCAAAGAAGACCAACGATGCCGGCAGCGTGTTCAAAAGAGTCCTCGCCGATGCAAGGGCTGCGACATTGAGTTTTGCGGAATGGCTGGAACAACAGGCGCCATCAAAAACAGGTCCTTCAGGGGTCGGGAAAGAGGCTTACACGTGGCATTTGCGGAATGTGCTGCTGGTCCCATTTTCCTGGGAGGATGAGGTTGCCCTGTTGAAACGTGAGCTTGACCGCGCGTACACGATGTTGAGCCTTGAAAGGCACCGCAATCGAACGTTACCGCCCATACGGCCGCCATCAGATTCCGCAGAGTTTGGTCGTCGAACAGACGCATCCATTAGAAAGCTGATGGGTTTTCTGAAAGGCAAGGACATACTCACTGTTAAGCCCTACATGGAGCCGGAACTCCGAAAGCATGCGGGTGAATTCCAGCCCGCTGAAAAGCGGAACTTCTTCCAGAATGTCCTGCATATGGAACCTGCCGTGTTGTACTCCCACTCCACGCACTGGTTTGAAACCGCTATGATGAGAGAAGAACCGCATCCGAATCCGATGCGGCGCGAAGCGTTGCCGTACAATATCTGGATGAGCCGGTCTGAAGGGCTCGCAACCGGGGTTGAGGAGACGTTCATGCACGCAGGGCTGTATGACGACAACCCGCGCGCACGCGAGCTTGTCTGGATCATGCTGGCGTTCCGTTGCGCGAGAGGACTTGCATCACTCTATGCACACGCGAATGAGATTACAATGGACGAAGCTCGTGCGTATCAAATCGAGTGGACGCCCGATGGCTGGGTGGGTGAGGATCTGGGTCTTGTGGGCTTCGAGCAGCATCTGTATCTGCGCCAACCGGGCTACGGCACGTGCTATGTCACGGGAAAATATCTGATCGAGAGACTCATAGCGGATCGCAGCCGTCAACTCGGCGATGCATTTACGCTCAAGAACTTCTTCGACGAGATGTACGGGGCGGGCATGATACCGGTGTCGTTGATCCGGTGGCAGATGACCGGGCTGGATGATGAGATCAAGAACATGCGAAAAGAATAGGGCGAGACTCCATGATAGGATCAACAGTATCTCACTATAAAATTCTTGAGAAATTGGGTGAAGGCGGGATGGGAGTCGTGTACAAAGCCCATGACACCAAACTCGACCGGACGGTGGCAATCAAGTTCCTCACACGCCACCTCTCCTCGACCGATGAAGGAAAGTTCCGTTTCGTGCAGGAGGCAAAATCTGCCGCTTCCCTTAGTCACCCGAACATCCTCAACATCTATGAAATAGATGAGCAAGAGGGAGACCTCTTTTTCGTCATGGAGTATGTTGATGGGCGCACACTCAAGCAATATCTGAGGGATCTGAAGTCCGCCCCCGGTGTTCCCGTCAATAAGGCACTTGACTGGACTGTCCAGATCGCCCGGGGCCTGAAGGCCGCCCACGACAAAGGGATTATCCACCGCGATATCAAGTCGGAAAATGTCATGCTCGACTCTTCGGGCAACTGCAAGATTATGGACTTTGGTCTTGCCAAGTTGAAGAGCGGCGCAGGTATGACGAGAACCGGAACATCGCTCGGTACGCTCTCCTACATGTCTCCGGAGCAGGCGGAAGGGAGCGCGGCTGACCATCGCTCGGACATTTGGTCGTTGGGCGTCGTTCTCTACGAACTCCTTACTGGCGAGCTTCCATTCAAGGCTGAGCATGAAGCTGCACTCCTGTATCTGATTGTCAACGAAGAACCACCGGTTCCCAGTCAGCTCGATAGAAAGATCTCCAACAAAATTGACGCGCTTGTACGGAAGATGCTGATGAAGGATCGTTCCCGCCGTGTTCAGACAGTCGAAGAGCTTCTCCGCGGTATCGAGGAGACCCGCACAGACGTGGAAAAGACCGCAGCCAATATGGGGAAGAAAGCCCTCGCGGTCCTTCCCTTCGAGAACATCGGTTCTGAGAAGGAAAACGATTATTTCAGTGATGGGCTCACAGAGGAACTCATTGCAAACCTCTCCCGGTTGAAGAACGTTCGCGTTGTGTCGCGCAATACGAGCATGTCGTACAAGGGTGCAAAGAAAGACATCCGCACCATCGGCGTCGAACTTGGTGTTCGGTACATCGTGGAGGGGAGTGTACGCAAATTTCAGGACAACCTGCGCATTACCGCCGACCTCATTGACGTCGAACTCGACGAGCAGCTCTGGGCCGAAACATTCAAGGGCACGATGGCCGATGTCTTCGACATTCAGGAGCAAGTCTCGAAGCAGATCGTAGATGCCCTTATGGTGAAGCTGTCACCGACCGAGGAGATTGTCCTGACAAAACGGTCCACCATTGTCGCGGAGGCGTTTGACTGCTATCTGAGGGCAAGGGATTTCCTTTACCGGCGCACAAAGACCAGCCTTCAGTTTGCGATTCAGCTCTTCCAGCGCGCCATCGAGCTGGACACACGCTACGCGGCCGCATATGCCGGACTCGGCGAGGCCTATGCCACGCTTCACGCCGACTACGATACGAAAGAAGTGTGGGTTGACAAGGCGATCGAATCAAGTCTCAAAGCCCTGATGTATGACTCCACCGTCTCAGAGGCGTACGCAGCCCTTGCGTGGGCCTACTTCAGCAAAAAGTCGTTTCAGGAAGCGGAGACCTCCGCCCGAAAGGCGATCGAACTCGGCCCGAACATCTTCACCGGATATTGGGTGCTGGCCAGAATTTACCACGTCATGAACCGGGATCGGGAGTCAGTCGACTTATTGAGGAAGTCCATCGAACTCAATCCGGAGTTTCACACTGCGTACGGTGATCTTCGCATGGTCTACGAACGTCTGGGCGAAAAGGAAAAGTACAGGGAAATCCTGACAAAGCTCCTTGAGATGTTTCCCCGCTATCTCGCGCAACACCCGGATGACGCGCGCTCGCACATCTACTACGGGATCGAGCTCGCACAGATTGGCCGTACCGAGGAAGCCCGTGCGGAGATCACCAAGGCTCTGGAACTGAGTCCCGGCGATCCGCTCATGCTCTATAACGCCGCATGTTGTTATGCCCGCATCAATGAAACAAAGCTCGCAATAAAGTCCCTCAGGGAATCTATTTTGGCAGGGCTCGAGGATTACGAGTGGATCAAGACAGACCCCGATTTTGACTCCCTCCGCAATGAACCGGAGTACATTGATTTGATGAAGGGAAAGTGATTAATATGCAAACCGCAATAAGGACCGCATCATGATTGGGACGACTAATTCCCATAATGCGTTGAAGGCGCATCCGCCGAAACGAAGTGAAGGCGGAGGCATCGAATGATCGGACAAACAATCTCACACTACAAGATTCTTGAGAAACTCGGTGAAGGAGGCATGGGTATTGTCTACAAGGCCCTGGACACCAAACTCGATCGCATCGTTGCGCTCAAGTTTCTTCCTTCCCATCTGTCTACTTCCGAACAGGACAAAGTACGGTTCATTCAGGAAGCGAAGGCCGCCTCCGCAATAAACCACCCGAATATCTGCACGATCTATGCGATTGATGAGCATGACAAGCAGTTGTTTATTGCAATGGAGTTTGTTGATGGACAAACCCTCCGGGAAAAATCCAAACATCAAACAACAACGCTCAAATCCGCAATTGAGATAGGAATTCAAATCGCCGACGGATTGGCAGCAGCGCATGAGAAGGGTATTGTTCACCGCGACATCAAGCCCGAGAACATCATGGTGCGCAAGGACGGCATCGCGCAGATCATGGATT
>CAZIHJ010000042.1:0-25760 GCA_964538485.1 uncultured Chitinophagales bacterium
ACTCTTGCGGCCAGGGACATGGTCAGCTCCTCATCAGTTTTTTGTATCTAATCCTGTGCGGTTGATCAGCTTCGATACCGAGTCGGCGTTTTCGATCCTCTTCATACGTCGTGAAGTTCCCGTCAAACAACACCACCTTACTATCACCCTCAAAGGCCAGAATATGTGTAGCGACTCTGTCAAGAAACCACCGGTCATGGGAGATAACGACGGCGCAGCCGGCAAAGTTCAAGATCGCCTCTTCCAGCGCCCGTAATGTATTCACATCGAGATCGTTGGTCGGCTCATCCAGCAACAGCACATTGGCACCTTCTTTCAACACTTTGGCAAGGTGTACACGGTTTCTCTCGCCACCGGACAGCATGCTTACTTTTTTTTGCTGATCCGTTCCACTGAAGTTGAACCGTGCCACATACGCCCGCGAGTTTACCTCCCTGTGACCAAGCTGAATGATATCATCGCCACCGGAGATCTCCTGCCAGATGCTCTTTTCCGGATCAAGTGGTCGTCCCTGATCGACATAGCCGAGCTTCACCGTTTCACCAATTCGGATTGTCCCTTTGTCCGGATTTTCTTTCCCGACAATCATCTTGAAGAGTGTTGTTTTCCCTGCTCCGTTCGGCCCGATGACGCCGATGATCCCGCCGGGCGGGAGGGAGAAATTCATTTCTTCGTACAGCAGAGTATCGCCATATCCCTTCGCCACGTCCTGTGCTTCAATCACAACGGCACCGAGGCGGGGACCGGGGGGAATGAAAATCTCAATTTCATCATTCCGTTTGTCGCCTTCTTCCGCCACCATTTTCTCATACGCTGAAATACGCGCCTTGCTTTTCGATTGACGTCCCTTGGGATTCATTCGCACCCATTCCAACTCACGCGCCAACGCACGTTGGCGTTTCGATTCCTGCTTCTCCTCTATCTGCAGACGGGTTTGTTTCTGTTCCAGCCATGAACTGTAGTTACCTTCAAACGGGATCCCTTCCCCACGATCCAGCTCAAGAATCCATCCGGCAACGTTATCAAGAAAATAGCGATCGTGAGTAACCGCAAGCACTGTGCCTTTGTACTGGGCGAGGTGCAGCTCCAGCCACGCCACGGACTCGGCATCAAGATGGTTCGTCGGTTCATCGAGCAACAGGACATCGGGCTCTTGCAGCATGAGGCGGCAGAGTGCAACGCGACGCCGTTCACCGCCGGAGATGATGGCAACGGGTGTATCGCCGTCAGGACATCGCAACGCGTCCATTGCCTGTTCGAGCTTACTGTCAATATCCCACGCGTTCAGATGGTCGATTTTTTCCTGCAACTTCGACTGCTGCTCAAGAAGCGCATCAAAGTCCGCATCCGGTTCGGAAAACCTGGCACTGATAGCTTCGTACTCTTTGACCAGCCGGATGGTATCCGCCACACCTTCTTCCACAACCTGCTTCACTGTCTTTGTGGGATCGAGTTCCGGTTCTTGTGAAAGATATCCGAACGTGATCCCCTTTTGCACTGTGATCTCGCCAATATAGTCCTTGTCGAGACCGGCAATGATGCGCAGCAGAGAGCTCTTCCCGGCGCCATTCAAGCCAAGCACGCCGATTTTTGCACCGTAGAAAAATGAAAGATAGATATCCTTCAACACTTGCTTGTTGGGCTTATAGACCTTGCTCAACCCAACCATGGAGAAAATAATCTTGTTGTCGCTCATGAACTCTCAGGTATGAAGGATGGAATTGCTTTATTGGATGTACAATATAGGGAAAATTGGTGAGGATTCAATCAGAGAAGCGTACCGCCATGCACAGAAACACAACGCCCGCTGCATGCCATCGGCAGCTTGCAGCGGGCACGTAGACTACATCGCCATCTCTCAGTTCTTCGCTTCGAGCCTGCGGAGTGTATCCCCAATACGCTTTTTGTTGGCATCGTCCTTTACCATCTTGAGCGCTCTGGAATAGTTTTCCTTCGCCAGTTTTGTCTCTCCGTTCTGTTCGTAGGCCTCTGCGAGACTATCATACACATTCCACGACTTCGGATGGTCTTTGACATTCTTCCTGAACACTTCAATGGCTTCCTTGATTTTCCCGGCGCCCAGATGTTGATATCCGAGAGCATTCATGTCCGCCTCGGTAGCAATTTCCATTGACCGACTCCGCAATTCGTCTGCTTCTTCTTGCCGTCCAAGCTTCTCGACAATCCCGGCTTTCGTCCGCAGGTTGGTGAAGTTCTCGTTGAACGAAAGAGATTTATCCACCCAGGTGAGCGCTTCCGTGAGATTCATGTTGTTCTGCAAACAATACGCCGCCGCCTGGTTGAATCCCTGCCAGAAAAATCCTGCAAGTCCCCTTAAGTGACTTTCCCGCGCATTCGTAATGACAATGGATGGCACATCGAATTCCGCCTTGAACCCCACCTTTAATTTCTCCCATGCCAGAGATACCGTGAGAGACGTTGGCGTAAGGTCATCAAGAGTATAGAGCAGCCATTCCTGATGTGGCACCATCTGCGGCTTGACTTGTATCCGCAGAGCATCCTCGTTTTCCTTATAGAAGAAACTCCCCCACGAGGTCGAATTTTTGTTGAAGATGATTGTCCAATCATCGGCCGTGGGTATCATGTGAAGACCATATGTCCCGGCAGGAAGTGATTTCCCTTCGATGGTAACATCATGGCTGAATGAAATCGTCGTATTCTCGTTTGCTCCTGCGCGCCATACCTCGTTGTAGGGTACAAGATCTCCCCACACCTTGCGGTTCTTCACACCGGGTCTGTTATAGGTCACGGAGACCTCCGAAATACCGATTGTCTGTGACACGGTTGCCCTGGGGCTCGGCTGCGGGAGAGGCATTGCCGGTCCCTGGGCGTATGATGTCCCGTACAACAACACAGCTACTCCGACCATTAGTAATCGCATCATGGTTCCTCCGAAGATTGTTGATTCAGTGATGAAAAACGGATTACATCGACCTACAACTCAAACGTGACGCAACGCGGAAAGTTGCGACCTTGTCCATCCGGTGCCACACCTGGAGGTGAACTATTCCTTTTTGTGCCACAACCACATTGGACAATCCGCTGTGAGAACAGCTGATTCCCATGCGAATTCTGAATGAACCACGTCCAATGCGGCTGGCACAGTGTTTGGCATTGATACACCAACGCTCTTACCATTTGCAATCACTCTCAACGGAGTTCCTCATGTCACGCACATTGGTTTTCACCTCATTGTTCCTTGTTGCTATCATCACCGGATGCCAGGAAAACACTCTCACCGCACCTTTTGATCCGCCTGTCGCGCAGACTTCCGTTGCTTCGATTGATCCTCCTTCCACCGGCAGAATTCCCCTCGAAGGTCTTATCGGTGCCAGGAACGGGGATGATAAGGAGCTCGAATACAAGATCACCGGCCAGGTGTTCTTTTCTGTCACCCAGCCGCCGTTCTCACCGAGAAATATCGTACGGGTTGCACTTGCCACGGAAGCAGGGCTTGAAGCTGTACACACAGGATTGTCCTTGAAGACTGCCGGCGAGTCAGTAGATCTGGTGATGGTGCCGGGCAAAACCGTCAAGCAATTCGAGAAACGATATGTCATTCCCACAAAGGACGGTGGGATTGTCCTGTGCCTGCAGTTTGTTATTGCAAAGAGTTCAATGAAACTTGATCGGGTGTGGATGGAAAGGCCGGGGTTCGGAGACAGGACTGTTGCGGCAAATTAGCAGGGTTCCTCCGTACACAAAGAATCCCGACCCTTTGCGTGGGTCGGGATTTTCTTTGTTGGATCAATGAGTTGCTGTTACTTGATACCGAGAAGTTCCACTTCAAAAATAAGAACCGCGTTCGGACCAATCGGGCCGGAGCCGCTTTCGCCATACCCCAGAGACGGTGGAATATACAGCTCATACTTGGATCCGACCTCCATGAGTTGAAGTCCTTCCGTCCATCCGGCAATCACTGCAGAAAGTTGGAACTGCGCGGGTTCGTTCCGATCATACGAGCTGTCGAACTTTGTTCCGTCGATCAACGTCCCTTTGTAGTGTGCTGTGACCATTTGTTGGGCGGTCGGTTTTGGACCGGTACCTTTGCGAATGACCTTGTATTGCAGTCCGCTCGCAGTTTCAACAACACCTTCCTTCTTCTTGTTCTCCGCAAGCCAGTCCTGGCCTTTCTTCAGGTTTGCTTCACCCTGCAAGCGAATATTCTCCATTCGCCTCATAGTGAGTTCCTGTTGATATGCCATAAGACACTGCTCCGCTTTCGATGGCAATAACATCCTGTTGGAGGAGTCCAGTTTTGCATCGATAAGTCCTTGCACCAACGCCAACGCATCGAACTCAACTGAATCTCTGAGCATATTAGTACCGATGTTCAGCCCGATGCTGTAGCTTACGCTGTCGCGCATTGTTTCGAGCTTTGTCACGCCTACCGGCGAATCCGATTTCTCGCATGCGAGAACAACGAGTGCAAGGATGATGGTGAGACTAAACAACTGTTTCATTGTGTTCCTTTCTGTGTTTATTAAGTGATGAACCGATTGATTCACTACCGAACTTGTAGTTTCTACTTGAAAATATCACTCGCTATACCCCACGCCTGCCTTCAACCAGTCCGGTGCCGGGGCGCCTTTGAGATAATGATCGAAATATTCTTTGAACTTGATGGAGTAGTCGAGCTTGTTCGGGTACTTCTTCAAATGATGCGGCTCCCCCCGGTATTGCAGAAGCACACACTCCTTGCCGAGGCGTCGCATCGCCAGATACATTTCCACACCCTGATGCCAAGGCACGGCTTCGTCTTCATCGCCAAATTCAATGAGCAAAGGTGTGTTGATGCGATGTGCCTGGAAGACCGGTGAGTTCTCGATATACAATTCCGGGGCATCCCACAAACTTGCTCCGATGCGGCTTTGTTCTTGTTCATATTGAAACTGGCGCGCAAGTCCGCTTTCCAAACGAATGCCGTTGTAGGCGCTGGTCATATTGGCGACCGGGGCGCCGGCAATCGTCGCCGCGAACATGTTTGTTTGCGAAATCATGAACGCCGCCTGGTATCCACCCCACGAGTGTCCGTGCAGCCCGATCGCTTTCGGGTCCGCCACTCCCATGTCGATCAGTTTTTGCACGCCCGGGACAATACACTTGGTGGCAGAGTATCCCGGCTGCCCCTTTGTATATCGCACGTCAGGGAGGAACACAGCATACCCATTGCTGGCGTAGAACGGAAAGCATGGCCGGTGATTGACGACAACCTGATTGAACTCGTGCAGACGATGGGAAGAGATTTCATAAAAATAGACGAGCACCGGATACCGCTTGCCCGGTTCATAGTTTCCTGGTTTGATAAGGACACCTTGCAACGGAGTTCCATCTAGACTTGACCACTCCACCAACTCCGACGACCCCCATGCAAAGTCTTTAATTTGAGGATTGAGATCGGTAATGCGCTTCGGAGAGTCGCACTCAAGGTTGCTCAGCCAAAGATCAGGAAACTCTGAATACGTTTGTCGCGTAAAGAGCATCCGGTCTGCATTCTTTGCTTTGACAACAAACCCAAAGCGTTTGGGCTCCTCAAGAAGACGTTCAATCCCTAGCTTGCCCACCTGAGCCGAGTAGAATGCAGTATGTTTCTTCTTGTTGTGAAATGCCGTGAGCAAGAGACGTTCCCGGTTTTTATAAAACTTCGATTCGCTATCGATGCGTTGGATACGGAACGTCAGTTCTCGCGTCCTCTCCTCACCGGCAGTGAGGTTGATCGGCTCCCCCGGCATAGTAGGGATCTGCCAGATGTCGTATTTATCATATAGCAGCAATGCTGCGTCATCTTCTATCCACCCGCCAAAGCCGTATGCCTCAGGAGGGCTCGGCGAGTCGTTCTCTTCATCATAAAATGCAACAGGAAGGGTCTCAGTCAGGGTTCGTGTCGTGGCGGATTTTGCATCATACAAATGCCAGTGCTTGTCAGTGTAATAAAGAACGTAGTTCCCACCCGGAGAAAGGTATGCTTGATGGCGTAAGCGTCGCACAACACTCTTACGTGAGCCGTCGTTCAACGATGCAAGATAAATATCCTCGTACTCGCTATCCCATGTAATCTCTTTGAGGTAAGGAACACTTGACCGGACAAGAGTCACCTTGTCATTATCCACAACGTCAGCCACGGGCGCAGATGAATCCGCCAGCATGACGTATCTTCGTGCGTCAACATTATAGACAGCCCGATAGGTCTGATCCTTCACATCTTTCCACCGTTTTTTCTGATTGGGGATAATACGCGGGTCGTTCCAATGCCAGACGTCGAGTTCTCTTTTAGCGACAAGCAGGTCGACATTGAAAAGATCTACGGAATCCCGGGCCTCGGCGCTCTTCGATGGCTTCGGCTTGAACCCGAAGAAAAGTCGTTTTCCATCTCGCGACCATCGCACGTCGTTCTTTGCAGGGATCACCCAACCCGACACTGCTGTATCAGTTTCAACAATCTCGACGACTGCCGTAGCAGGTTGCCACAAACAAAGCGAGGCGTCACCCGGCTTTTCCTTTTCATCCAGTACAGATAGCAGATATGCCAGTGCTTCGCCGGTTTTGGTCCATGAGAGATGAGTGAAGTATCCGTCCTTTAATGCAGCAACAGTCCGTTCCGGCACATCCTCAAGAGAGAGATCCCGCACATACACTCCATTCTTCTCCCCTGTTGTATCGGCGATAACATATACCAGATACCGTGAAGCGCTGTCGACTGAAAACGAATGAACAAACGGAATAATGAGTTCCTTGCCCGACGCAAGTTTTCGGAGCACAAGGTCGCTTCCAAGAATTTCCTTCCTTAACTTTACAGCGGGTTTCGTCGTATCCGCGGAGTTCTTCTTCTCATCCTTTTTTTCTTCCTTGAAGAGGGTATACGCGAGCCAGGCCGAGTTTTCGCTGAATTGGAATGACTCCACCCGCTCGCGCAACACCGTATCCCCTGTTACAGTGTTGACAAGCACCATTCCGGATTTCGGTTTATCCTTTTCCTTCGCTTTCTTCTCGACTTCCAAGGCCTGAGGTTTCAATGAGAATGCCACCCATTGTGCATTGCGCGAGAAGACAGGTTTCCCAGCTCGTGGAATACTCATGGTCTTGCCAGAACCAACCGAGTAGACCCGACCTTCTCCGTCCCCTCGATCCGGTTGTACTGAATATGCAATCCAGCGGCCGTCATCAGAGATCGCTGTGTTCTCCAGGTGATTGAACTTCATCACATCATTAAATGTAAGTGCCTTCTTCGATTGGCCATGCAGATTGGCAAAGGATGCAAAGCACAAAACAAAAACAAGAGAGTAAGAAGGGCGCCGGCGGATTAACATTATGAGACTAGTGTTGTGAATGAGATTCGTTTAGCTGAGAACACTGACTTCATCACCGACGTGGAGGGTGCCGATGCCTTCATGGAGCAAGTTCTGTCCGAAATAAATCTTCCCCTCACGTTTGCGATACGAGGCAAGTGTGCGGAGCGGTTCGTCGCCTCGTGTTCCTGTTTCCTGGTCGACGGTGGTGATAGCACACCGCGCACAGGGTTTCACGACCTGGAATCCTACATCTCCCACCATAATCCTCTGCCACCTGTCTTCAGCATACGCATCGCACCCGCTCACTACCAGATTCGGTCTGAAGCGGTTCATCGGGAGTCGCACAGCCATTCTCCCGTTGAGGTCATGCAGTGACGCCTCGGAAATCAGCAACAGCGGAAATGCGTCTGCAAAACTCACCACCTCTTGATTATGGGCATAGCCCTGATCGACGAGGCGGTGCGCAGACTCCGGCATGTAGACAAGTTGACATGCACTCTCAAGAAACGTTGAAAACCACTCGTCGGCAGTCTCACTTACCAGCATCCCGTTTACAGTGTCCTTCCAAACGACAACACGCAGCAACGCATCACTCTCAACCATCAAAGGAACATACAACCGGGGCATCCCGGGGGCAGAGACAATGAGTGAACCCTCACCGACACTGACTGCAATGAGCGCCATCCGTGGAAACTCCCGTTGCGTCATGAACATGCCGGAGGAATCGACCAACATCCATCGGCGATCATACTGCAACCCCCTATCAGAAAGCCCGGCGGAACTCATTGCAATCCCGCGTGCAGACTTGATCGGATAGACGTTTAGCTGAGTCAGAATAATGGGCACGACCGATTCGCTGTCTTTTTTGGCCTGTCAAGCTACCAAGTCATGCGATTAAAGTCAATCACACAACACCCTCACCGACAACAAAAAGCCCTGACCGGCGGGCTTGAGGGTCAGGGCAGATGGAGCTTGGCAAAGCACGCCAATCGGGATCCCGTTGTTCTGCCAGGGTGAGAGTGTTTACTTATTACCGAGCGCTGCCTGTGTCAGCGCTTTTACAGCATCATGAACTTCGTGGGGAACAACACTGAGATCCGGATTGGAAGAATCCAGCACGACCGTTACACGCAATGCTTTCAATCCTTGAATCCCTTGAAGATCTTCCAGCTCAACCTCTTCGATATCTCTTGCGATATATCCTTTCGCATGCAAGTAGTCAAGGTACTTGCGGTATTCAACTCCCTCCTTTGCCTGGGAATAGACAATCGCAATCTTTCCGGGCTGCGTCAGTCGCTCTTTGCGCCCGCGGATGACGGCCTTGTCAATTCGCTTCTTCATGATCTCATAGCGAATATTGTACGCGCCGTCGACGTCGAACTTCTTCTCGTCGAGCCGGAAGCGAATCGAAAGTGGCGTGTCCTGAACAAGCACGAGGTGCGCTGTTTCAAGTGGAATGGGCAACGTGTCGCGAAGTGCATGGGCCCGACGCGCTGAACCGCACATTGTCACCAGCTGCCAGAGGCGTAAGTTCTTCAGGTAGAGCCAGTCGAATTTTCCTTCCTCGGAGAGCGAGCCACCGATATACATGCCGTGCTCAACGCCGTCGGTTTTGTACTTCTCAAAGTAGTGAGGAAAGGCCGCCTGCGCCTTTTCCTGCTCTGTGTCAATATGAGCGGAAACAGCTTCGTTCAAGCTTGTCACACTCGACTCAAAATCCTTTCGCTTCCGATACAGGATGCCATGCTGCGGGTCGATTGCCGACTTGTACGCATTGATTTTTTCGTTCACTTTCGGATGAAACTCATGCAATGTTGCGAACAGCGATTCCACCTCTGTGCGGAGGAAGTACACAATGCCGGTCTCGTCGCCCGAACTGAGGCCGTTCCGGGTATTCTTGATGTGTTCCTGAATGCGGTGTTTCAGCTCGTCGAGATACGGCAGCTGGCGAACGGTCAATGCAAGTTCTGCAATATCACTTGCCATCTGCAATTGGTCTGTGAGGTCAGTCTGGATCGCCTGGTTACGCTGACTCGATGAGTCGCGTATATCTGATAAACCATAAAGGGGATAGACGTCGTGGAAGACGATTTCTTCCATCTCGACTGTTTGTCCGTTGGCCTCTTTTTGAAGAGACGCGATAGCAGCATTGCGAAATCGCCATTCAACGGAAGGATGAATCGCTGTATATTTTTCCTTGATGACTGCCTGGATACGGTTGTTCATCTCCTCCATGCTGCGACGGATTGCCGTCGCAAAGAGGGGCAGCACTTCCTTCAGCTTCAGAGCGTTGATACCGTTGATATCTCCCGGATTCTTCGAGCCGAGTTCAAGGACCCCCAACACTTGTCCCTGATATAACAACGGGGCAATGAGCAAATTACGGACACCTTGCTTGAGAATGCCCGAGTACATCGCATTGACTTCATCCTCTATAGCAAGATCGTCCATGATCATGAGTTCGCCGCGTGTCAGCATCTGGCGGAATGATGCCTCCTGCTCCCCTGTACACTCGCTTCGACACGCGTCCTGGAGGATAAAACTGTGAACGACTTCCTGGCCATAGTCAAGCAACTTTGCGTGTTCAGTGGGAAGCGCCGCAAGCCCCAGTTGCAGATCAGGGCGACGTAACAGTGTCTTGAGCTTTTCCTGAACACTGTTGAACCCGGTTGTTGAGATGAGAACATCACGTTCGATCAGGTCATATTTAAGTTGGGAGATGACTTCCTGGTCGGTAACATCTATTGCATTGAATACCGTAAAGCCGTGAAACTCAAAATGCCTCGGAGGAAGAAGTTTGAACCAGAGGTCAAGATCAAACGGAGTCTGATGCAACTGCTTGACATCTTCCTTACTCAACTCAGGAAGTCCCTCCACGTTGATGACTTCGACGAAGCGCGGATCGAACAGCCATTTGTAGTGACGATCAAGGCCTGTCTTCGGATCGCTGATTGTGCCTATGATCGCGTTCTCAATGTTCAGTTCGATGCCATAGAACCGTCGAAGAATGACGAGATATGCATGCACAGTTCCGCCGGTGCGCAATGTCTGCTCGTCAAAGTTCATCCGGCTCAGCAGCGTGCCGTTGGAGAAGAACTTCGTGCGTTCAAATGCCGGAGTGGCATAGAATTCACGGAAGGAAAACGGGATGATAGCGGCTGAAATATCAGAATCCCATGAGGCGGGCGGAAAGACAGGACTCATAAGGGCATCGACGACCGAGCCATGTTTTTCTATGAGCGACAGATCTGTGATGGCTTTCGAGAGTTCCGGAACTTTGGTCAATGCCTTGCGAATCTCGTTGGCGAAGGTTGTAAACATACACTCCTCGCCCTCAGAGGCGAAGTCCCAAAACTCAATCAACTTCTTGAGGGTGAGAACAGTTTTGAACGGGAATTGGTCGATTGAGATGTTCTCCATGTTTTTTTCTGCTGACATCAGTGTGCTCGCGTCCCTGCCATTGTTTATCGGTTATCCTTTACAATATATTCACTTCCTATAGGAGTGTCAAAAGGACTTATCTCTCTATAAAATGACCGACTGTTTGTTGAAAATTTTAACAGAAAAGGAGGGAAAATAGTTCAGTGGATCTCTTTGTGAGCCACAAGGCACGAAAGGAATCACCACACATTTTCTTCTTAGTGCCTTTGCGTCTTCGTGGCAAGTGTTTTGGGCGGCCACCCAAACCGCTTCAGGTTAATCTTCCCATCCTCCGATATGATTCCTTCTTTGAGCAACGCCTGCAACTGTCGTCGGCCCGAAGCTCCGGGTAACGAGACCCTCCCCTGCGCATTGATCACGCGATGCCACGGTATTTCCATTCCGGGGACGAGACGATGAAGCGCATAGCCAACAAGTCGCGCTTGACCCGGATTACCGCTCAGGGTTGCAATCGCCCCGTATGTTGATACTTTGCCTTTGGGTATACGACGAACGGCTTGCCAGATTTTGTGGTAGCGGGAACCCGGGTGTTTCATCTCACGAAGGTCATGTGCAGAAGCCGGACTCCTTTATCCCTTCACCTCGGCAAACTTCGCCAACTCTGCTGCAGAGGCCTTCTCAACATCGGCATGCAGACTGTTGCCATGCGAGTCCATGGTAACGATTGCCGCGAAGTCCTTGACGCGAATATGCCACATCGCCTCCGGGATCCCAAACTCGAGAAAGTCCACGCCTTCCACAGCAGTAATACACCGGGCGTAATATTGCGCCGCACCACCAATGGCGTTAAGATACACTGCGCCATTTTCCTTCAGCGCCGCAAGTGTCTTCGCACCCATACCCCCTTTGCCAATTACTGCACGTAAGCCGAACTTTTTGATAATGTCCGCCTGATACGGTTCCTCGCGGGAGCTTGTTGTGGGTCCGGCAGCATTGATCTTCCATCCTGTTCCTTCTTTCAAGGCAACCGGTCCACAGTGATATAAAGCCGCACCTTGCAGGTCAACAGGAGAGTCATGCGTAAGCAGATGATGGTGCAACGCATCACGCCCGGTATGCAACATGCCATTGAGCAAAACAACGTCTCCTACTTTGAGACTGCGAATCTGTTCAATCGAAATCGGAGTATTCAATACCACTTCCCTGCCTGTCGCAGGAAGACCTTCTTCCTTGGCCATCCGCACCGACGGCGTATCGTCTCTGTAGAGCCATTTCTTGATTGAACCGGTACTTGCGTCCAGCACCACACCGAGGCGTCGGAAAGCCCAGCAATCATACGCGACCGAGACAAAGAAACTTGCCGGCAACCGATTCTGGGCGCCAATCTTGCAGCCAATCAGTGTCGCCTGTCCGCCGAAACCCATCGCACCGATGCCGAGTTTGTTTGCATCCCGCATGATCGTCTCTTCCAGGCGCGCAAGTTCGGGATGCGGATTGATATCATCAAGTGTGCGAAAGAGTTGCTCTTTCGCGTGCGAGTATCCTGATGTCCGGTCGCCACCGATCGACACGCCTAATGCGCCGACACTGCATCCGTGGCCCTGCGCCTGAAACACTGCGTGCATGATGCACTTGCGCACTCCTTCGAGACTCCGGTCGGCACGACCAAGATTCTCCAACGTCACCGGAAGGGAATACTGGATATTTTTGTTCTCGCAGCCGCCCCCTTTCAAGATGAGCTTGATTTCTATGTCGTCACGTTCCCATTGATCGAAGTGCATAATCGGTGTGCCCGGACCGATATTGTCACCGCTGTTTTTTCCTGTCAACGAATCCACCGAATTGGGCCGGAGCTTGCCGGTTTTTGTTGCTTCGGCAATTGCTTCGCGGATGGCCGCTTTGATTGCAATCTGACTCACCCCGACCGGAGTGTGAATCTCGAATGTCGGCATCCCTGTATCCTGGCATATCGGGGCAACATCATCGCACGCCATGTCCACATTGGTGGCGATCATCTGCAACGCGAGCGCTGATTGTGTACCCGGAGTTTCGATCTCTTTAGATTTGGCAAGTGCCCGTCGTACATCCGGAGGCAAGTTGGTTGCTGTTACGGTGATGAGAGAGAGAATGCTATTCTTGAGATTATTCATCGTTCATTTCTTTCATGGTTACAGTACGCGAACGTAGTTTGGTTTATGATCGTACGGAATGGGGTCGTCAACCCCCGCAGTCTGAAATCCGCGAAGTCTGAGAGCACAGCTATCGCATACACCGCAGGCGATATCTTCCCTTTGATAACACGACCATGTCAAATGCAGCGGTGCGCCAAGCGCAACACCTCGAAGGACGATCTCAGCTTTGGAGGATTGGATGACCGGAGTAATGATCTTAATATGTGTTGCGGGTTTTGTCCCTGCTTCAATAACCCGTTCAAATGCGTCGTAGAATTCCCTCCGGCAATCCGGATAGCCGGAAGAGTCTTCTTCCACCGCACCGACGTACAGTGCGGACGCGCCAATGACTTCACCCCAACTGACCGCAACCGAAAGCATGTTCGCATTTCGAAATGGTACATACGACGATGGAATGTCTTCCCCGGAGAGATTTGCCAAAGAGATCGGGATGTCTTGATCGGTCAGACTTGATCCGCCGATTTTTGCAAGGTGTTCCATGGAGATCACGAGTCGGCGGGAAACATTGTAGAAGTCAGCAACATCATGAAAGGCCTGAAGCTCACGTCGTTCGGTACGCTGACCATAGTTCAAATGCAAGAGAGCGACCTCGTGCTGCGCGGCTGCAATCGCGGTGGTTACACAACTGTCCATTCCGCCACTTGCGAGTACCACTGCCAGGGGCTTTGCCATCACACTCCTCTGGTTTCCGGCTCCCAGATGTACTTGTGCATCTGAAGCTGAAACCTCACAGGCACTCTGTTCTCAAGTATCCATCCCGCAAGCTCAAGCGGTTGCAACACTCCGAACACCGGAGACATCAACACTGTGCAACGTTGTTCGAGCCGGTGTTTTTCAATGACGTCAACAGCCCAATCGAAGTCGTCCTTGTTCCCGACGACAAATTTTGCCTCATCACCTTGTTTGAGATGATTTATGTTCGACCAGAGATTCTTCCTTTCCATTCCACTGCTCGGACACTTCAGGTCAACAATGCGCTTTACCCTCTGATCAACCGTTGAGATGTCAATGCTGCCTCCGGTTTCCAACAATACCTCAAATCCCTGATCGCAAAGTATGCGCATGAGTTCAGCGGAACCTTCCTGGGCCAGAGGTTCTCCACCAGTAACTTCGACAAGAGTACATCCATAAGACCGCACTCTGGCAACAATCTCATCAATGGACATGGGCGTGCCTTCATGGAAGGCATATTCCGTATCGCAGTACGTGCAACGCAAATTGCAGTACGTCAGGCGCACGAAAACACATGGCTTCCCCATGTAGCTGGATTCGCCTTGAATACTAAAGAAAATCTCGTTTATCGTCAGCAGACTCATATTCACGGAAGGATGTAGAACCAGTAAAAAGGTAAGGAGACAGCGAGGGAAATGCAACAAACAGTGGATTGTATCGCCGGTTCCGGCTACCGCAAAGTGTCAACCGTTGTGGAGAGCTTTTGTTGACGCTTGAAGCAACTGACGACGGAAGCATGCACGACATCTTCGTCCAGCGGTTTCAAGATGAAGTCATTGACACCGAGGCGCTTTCCGGCAATCAGGGTTTCGCGATCGACTCTCGTCGCAAGAAAAAAGAACGGGATATCCTGAAGACGTGAGTTTGTCCTCACCCAACGGTAGAGGTCAAATCCCATCGGGCCATTCTCAAAGTTCACCTCGGAAATAACCATGTTCGGATTCACCACGTTGAGAAGGTCGATCGCCTCCTTGTAACTTCCCGCCGCGACGACTTTGAAGCCATACTTGCGCATGCTTTCGCTCAGATCAAGAAGCAGTTTTTCGTCCTGATCAACAATCATGATGAGTTCCGGACGGCGTTGACGACGCAACGGTTCATTCTCAGCGGATCCTGAATCGAACTGCCGATCAGTGCGACGGGAAAGATACGCAAGCGAGTTTTCCACACTATTCTGCAAGGAGCGTCCCAACCCGTTGGATGGATCAAGCGAGAACACTGTTTCCAGAGGTCTTTTTGCGGCAAGCAATCTCCCCATTTGAATAAACTCTTGAGCACGATCCAGATAATGCTCTACCTTGGCTTGACGATAATCAAATGCGGCCATGGGAATACCCTCAGATGGGTTCTGTGTGTGCACTGTAAGGTCTCCAGACAGTTTATAGTAGCGTGGAGGGGAAGTTCAACAACATAATAACCCAAGGACTCGAAACCAGGTGTGCCGCATGTCACCGCGGGAGTGCATTGCCCAATCCTCCACCCACGCTCGGGAATCCTTGAAGATTCCGGGAATGAATTACTTGATTTCAATTCCCGAACAGCTAACTTACAGCAACCGCAAGGCCACTATGAAAACAATGAAATTTGTCGAACGGCTCGATCCAAGGACCAAATTGCTCACTGTCTTTTTCATAACAGTTTGCATTCTGGCGGATGGTTCAATTCCTTTGCTGTTCCTGTTGACGACCACACTTTTTCTTGCAACATTTTCCTCTGCGGTCTCGTGGAAGCATATCGCCAAACGCATGCGCTCAACCCTGTGGTTCGGAATGCTCATTCTCTTCTTGAATGGAGTATCCGAAGCCGGAGAGGTGGTAATGAATGTCGGTAATCTTTATGTCACCCGGGAGGGAATCATAACCGGGGTCCAATTAACAGTGAAGCTCTTGCTTCTTGTGTGGGGATCAACACTGTTCGTCCGTTCGACACCAATGGAACAAATAACAGACGCGCTTGACGTCACACTACACCGGTTCGACCGGACTTCACGCTCCCTCGGACTCGTTGTAGCGATTGCCCTCAGCTTTGCGCCGCTGCTCGTACAGTCGGCGCAACGGCTAAAAAGAGCACAAGAAGCGCGGGGTGTTGATGTTACTTCCGGCTTGAGTCGGAAGCTCCGGTTCGCGCTGTCTACTGCGTTACCGATGTTTGCGATCGCTTATCGTTCTTCCGAACGACTTGCCCTGGCAATGGATGCCCGATGCTTCGATCCGGCGATCAAGAGAAGTCTCTTTGACAGGTTGGCGCTGAAAACCGAAGATCGGGTAGTGATGGGCGGGTTGGTCGCATTTGCCCTGACAGTCTTCCTCTTCAGGATCTAGCCCCTCGCACTGCCTCAACGGCTTGATCAAATCGAAAAATGTCCTCCTTCAGACGTACCCCCAGCGATCTACAGTCATTGAGGGCTGTAACAACTTCGGGCGGCTCATATCCATAGCGTTCCAAAAGTCCCGGAGTACAAAATGCCCTGGTTGCGCTGACCTTCATTGCGATGTGGCCATCCTTGAGCACCGCAACTGAATCCACCAGTTCAGCCAGCATATCTATATCATGAGAAACGACAACGATCGTGAGGCCCTCTGCGTGGAGTTTTCTTAAAACGTCAATGATTCTGCGGAGACCGTGTGCATCCAGCCCGACCGTAGGTTCGTCGAGAAGGAGCGTCCGTCGCGCAGGAACCAACAACGAAGCGAGCGCAACGAAGCGAGCATCTGCCGGATTCAATGCAAACGGAGACAATCCAAGAATGCTGGGGTCAAGGCCAAATGTCTGAAGCACCTCTTCGGGTGTGCGAACCTGAACAAGGCCCGCCTGCCGTATTCCATAGAGCAGTTCCTCCCGAACGGTTTCGCAGAACATCTGCTCTTCCGGAAACTGAAACGCGAATCCAACCTCATGCCGCAACCGCAATGCAGCCGCAGGAGAATTGATCAAGACCCCATCGACGATCACCTTTCCTCGATCAGGAGAGAGAAGTCCATCGAGAATCTGAAGCAGTGTTGTTTTGCCCGCTCCCTCACGACCGATAATGCCCACACATTCTCCGCTTTCGACGGAGAGGTTGAGGCCATGGAGAACACCGGCGCGTTGCCCCACCCTGGAGGAATAGGAAAAAGCAATATCATCCAGTTCAAATTTCAGAGAAGCTCCATCAGGCGTGAACGCACCGGAACAGGTACTCCAATTTCCATAAGCTCACGTGTCCGGCTAAATATAATGGACGGAGTGTTATCCATGAGCATGTTGCCCTGATGCATCACCAACACGCGCTCAGCATTGAGGGCTTCTGTCGGAAACTGAGTGATGAGAATAATGCTGAATCCAAGCCGTTGCTTCATCTCGAGAATCAACTGCATGATCTCGCGTCGCGAAGAAGCGCTGAGGAGCGATGTTGCCTCATCAAGAATGAGATAGCGCGGATGGAGAATAGTCACCGCGGCAATGGCAAGCCGTTGTTTCTCCCCGCCGGATAAGGTGAGTGGCGGGACCGCGCGAAGGTGTTCCAACCCGAAGAGTTTCAGATGGTCATTGACCCGGGCATGAATTTCATCGGTAGGAATGCCAAGATTCTGGAGTCCGAAGGCAAGTTCCCGCTCAACGCTTATGGAAGTGATCTGAAGATTAGGATCGGAAAACACCATTCCCACGAGTCTCCGAATTCCACTCTTGCTTGCAGGATCTTTGGTGTTCAAACCATCAACAACGACCTTGCCGGACGTTGGCGTGATGAGCGCGTTCAGGCAACGTGAAAGGGTGCTTTTCCCCGCGCCATTAGGCCCCATCACAGCCGTAAATGTGGGATGACCAATCGTCGTTGTTACATTCTCAACCGCATTGCATTGAGAACCCGAGTACCGCACATGAAGGTCCGAAATCTCAATCATGGCGCCGGCGTTGGGATGAACTTTCCCTTGAACCCGGGTGAGAGCACATGGGCAAGCACCCCCCCTTCTTCATACACAATCAAGCACTCTGCTCGCGGTACATTCCGAATGAATTCCATTCCGCGATCCTTGCCAAGAACGAATACGAGTGTGGAGAGGGCATCGGCTGTCATCGCATCCGATGCAACAACAGTCACAGAAACAATTCCTTGCACCGGATAGCCGGTCAATGGATCGATGATGTGGTGATATCGAATGCCGTCGTTCATGAAATAGCGTTGGTAGTCTCCCGAGGTTGAGACACCTCCCTCACCCACGAGAAAACTTCCGAAAAACTCGCCTTCCCGTCTTGGGTGACGAATGAAGATTGAGGCCGCGGTGGAATCAAGCATGCTTGTTCCCTCCCACACAACACCAAGATTGCCACCAATATCCACAATGGCTTTCGTCACTCCATAACCCTTCAAGAGATCAATAGCTCTGTCAACCGCGTATCCCTTGGCGATTGCGCCAAGGTCCAACGCCATTCCTTTACGCTGGAGAAAGACCGTGCTATCGACAATTGAAATCAATGCATCGTTCACAAGCGGGAGCAGACTGTCAATACGCGATCGCTCCGGAACTCCCGGATGCTCGGAAAGGAAATCCCACTCCTTGACAATCGGGCCAACTGTCACTGCAAACGCATGGGACGATGCGGCGCCATACTCCAGGGAGGCGCGCAACAATCCGACAAGCTCATGGGAAACAGAAATGGAATCAACGCCGGCACCAACATTTATGCGACCTACTTCGCTTGTATCACTGTAATCCGTGGCCATTACTTCGATGCGGTCGATTTCTTCCAGTGCCTTGTCGATAACACCCCCGGTTTCCCCGGCACTTAACGACGATCCGTACACCGAGATTGTCACATACGTATTCATCGCGACGCCTTCACGGACGATCGGGTCATCCCCGCCGCTGTTGCAGCTCCACAGGCTGAGTGCAAGAGTAGCAACGAATGCACATTGAATATGTCGGTTGTTGATCATCCTGTTATAGCCCGCACTCCTTTCTCGCGCTGGCCGAGAATGCGTACGACAACATGGTTTGGCACACAGACGATAACTTCGCCCACACGTGCCCGCCAGCCGGTTCTTACGCATATCTGGTTCGGACAGGTGGCATTCGTGACAGCTACCTTTCCATCGCGCGTCTCCACAGTAACCGGGCCATTCAGGCCATCAATGGAAACCGTGTCCTGAATCCCGATCTGCAGCTTTTGTACAGGCGTTCCTCCGACTTCAATCACCACATCAGAACCACGAAACGCGAAGGCCTCAGCCACGATGAAGCTCACCGTCACTGCGCATGCTAACGCGGTAAACAATATCTTATCCCCGAATGTCAGTCCTTGGGTCATAGTCATTCTATCCCGTGCGGACGGTTTTCAGTACAGTCATCACCCGCAACGATATCCAACCCACAATCGTGCCGCCAATGAGAGAGGAGAGCAGCAAGAGTGGCAGGAGAATGATGAGGGAATTATCCCGCACATACAGAAGCATAACAACGACAAGCTGCGTGGCAACGTGTACCGTTGAACCGATAAGACTCAAGCCCACCGTACTGAACATATTCCTTGCAAAACGAAATACCACAGCCATCGCAGTTGCAGAAGTGAGTCCCCCGACCAACGCCAGAAGAAATGATGGTCCAAAGAGCGATCCCACCAATATTGATCCCGTTACAATACGAATCACCACAACCAGATACATGGCACCGGGCCCGAGGAGCATCAAGGCGACCACAGAGGAAATGTTTGCAAATCCGATTTTCAAGAACGGAAGAGGCGCGGGAATGAACGACTCCAGAACAAATAGCGAGATCCCGACTGCGGCCAGGAGACCAATTGTCGTGATCTGCCTCGAGTTGGAGAACATCGGACTCTCCACACGGGCTGTCACGAGGACATCACTCCACTGGCAACAAACGCTGCGAGCAACCCGCCAAGAGCAATTCTGTACCAGACGAAGACCATTGTCGTGTTGGTTGCAAGGTATTTCAAGAGCCAAGCAATCGCCAGGTAGCCGGAAACGGCCGCCGCTATGGTGCTGATGACGAGATTGGAGATTCCCAATGTAAAAACCGCGGGGTCGATTTTCAATATTTCATAGACCCCGCTTGCAAGAATCGCCGGTATACTGAGAAGGAAGGAGAACCTTGCCGCGGCAGGTCTTGTCAAACCCAGGAAAAGGCCGGCTGTGAGCGTGGTGCCGGACCGTGAGGCCCCGGGTATAAGCGCAAGGGCCTGCGCTGCCCCGATCAGGATCGCATCCCGGAATTGCAGTTCTTCAACTGCGCGGGAATGGCGGGCCCGCTTCTCGGCAATCCAAAGAAGAACAGCAAGCACAATAAGGCTGGTACTGATAACGGCAAGGCTCTTGGTAAACATACCGTGGATCAGGTCGCTGAGGAGCACGCCGATAATTCCCACGGGGATGGTGCCCACGATGAGATACATCCCAAGCCGCGAGGTATTCGAATACTTTGACAATCGCCAACCATGGTTGATAATATCCCCGGCAAAGGCCCGCAGTATGGAACTCACATCATTGAAGAAGTAGACAACCACTGCAACTAAAGTGCCGAGTTGCATTACGCCAATAAAGGCAGTCCATGTCGCGGGGTTACTATTGTTGATGAGACCGAAGAGATGACCCGTAATCGTGAGGTGAGCCGTGCTGCTAATTGGGAGAAATTCTGTCAGGCCTTGCACAATGCCCAGCAGAACCGCTTCGAGAATGGTCACTACTCTCTTTCCTCCGCAATTTTGGGATTGAATCTACCACTAATGCACAAAAAAAACAACTGCGCGGTGCAGGAGGCAGTTTGATAGTTCACTCCGAAACCATGCACTAATGTTGCAACCATGTGAATATTGAGATATGGAGCGCGTCGCAAGAACGTAGTACCGCGTTGGTTAAAGTGTTAACGCGGCGCAAGAAAGAGTAATGTGAATTGTGGCGGGATGGTGCGCATGAATTTATTACTGACTTCCCAAGAACAGCAATGCACGATGCGAGAGCAAAACGAATGCGTAGGAAAGGAGATGGGTTACTCGTAAAAAAAACTTTGCCGTTTGACGTTGACAACCCTGCATCTATTGTCTACATTGAGTAATGGAACTCAGGAAGACGCTACCGTGATGAGCAAAGCCATTCTCGTTGTTGATGACGATCCCCTGTACATTCAACTCGTTTCAAATGTCTTTGAGACTCAAGATCATACCGTCATTGCCGCACACAATGGTGTTGAAGCACTCAATCAGGCGCAGAATAACACCCTGGACCTGATTGTCTCCGACATCGAAATGCCGGATATGAACGGGCTGGAATTCCATGAGCAACTGAGAACCCTTGATCAACACAAAGATACCCCTTTTATCTTTTTAAGCGGCACCACAGATCAAGAAGTTCTTTCACGCGCATCATCCTTCCCCAACACAATGCTCATCCGCAAATCCAATCTCGTCAACGAACTTCTTACTTTTCTGGAAACCCTCAAGTAACGGCGATGTGAAATATAATAAAAAGCCCTCGCGCAGCTCACACGAGGGCTTTTGCATATACGGCAGTTCACACTCTACTTCATCAACACCATCTTCCTTGCCAGAAGCTGTTGTTCTGTCTGCAGACGAACAACATAGATTCCGCTCGACAATCCTTCAGCATTCCAATGCGAAACATATTCCCCCGCTTCATACTCACCCGTGGCCAGCGTGGTAATCTCATTCCCTATCATGTCAAACACCTTCAGCGACACAGTTTGGGAAGTCGTCAGGGAAAAGGGGATTCTTGTCGACGGATTGAACGGATTCGGATAGTTCTGTTTAAGCTCCGCATACCTTGGGGTGAGTTCGTCAGCGACGCTGTTCGGCGGCGTGATGTACACCAGAAAATTCGGACTGAATGTCCACTCATCCCCAAACGTGTCACCAGTGAGATCAACGCTGTTACCATTGGAATAAATGGTATCAACCACACCGGGTGTTAGTGGAGCGCGATAATAGAATGGCCATGAGATTGTGTCTCTTCCCTCGGCGGGTTTGGGTAGAATGTGCGTCAATTCGGCGCTGTCTTCGGGTGTCGGGTACATCAGCTGCGTCGCAACGCTGTCTGCCACGCCAAGCACTCCGAAAAACGTTGCAACGTTAAAGCCCGCGGCAACGCTCGAGTCTTTTGCAACATGAATCCAGAACAAAGCATCCTGTCCTGCCCCAATACTGTCCGGCCCATCAACCCACGCCTGCACATTGACGCTTGCTGTGTCCGCATGACAAAAACATCCCGGAGTAAAAAAAATATGATTCGGCTTTTGCGTTACCCCGACAATGCCAGTTGAGAAGAAGAGTGTGAATCCACAAAACAATCCCATGACAAGAACAAGGACAAAACCCACCAAACGGGTACGTACAATCATCACTTTACCAGAAGCATTTTGCGTGTCTCACTGAACCTGCCTGCTTGAAGAGTGTACAGATACACCCCGCTGGAAAGCCCGGCTTCGCGCGGTGAAAACTCCACGCTATACCGTCCGGCCACTTGTGTTGCACTCACGAGCACGGCAACTTCCTGACCAAGAGTATTGAATACTCTCAACGTCACATGCGACTCTTCCGGTAATGCGTACCGGATTTGCGTTGAAGGATTGAACGGATTGGGATAATTCTGCCCAAGGGAAAAAGACAACGGCAACCCGTCTTCGGGTACAGACGTCGGATTCAATCCGGAACCGCTCACTTGTACACGCAATGGCGTCGGAGTGTTCGACGCGAATTGTATTGTGTCGAGATACGAAACTTCTGCTTGTGGGACAAAAAGAACAGACACTGTGTCCGAGGACCCGGCCGGTATCGTGAATGAAGACCTGCTTATGCTGAATACCGGATTGGCATTCGTCACGCTTGACACCACCAACGGCGCAGTGCCCGTGTTGACAATGCGAAGTGTATCCCATGCGGTTTCGCCGACGATCACTGTATCAAAATCAATGAAAGACGGCTGTGAAGAAATTGATGCAGCAAGAATCGTGAAGACGCTATTGCTGCTGTCGATTGGAGCGCCTCCCGAAGCGTTGGTAATTCGTACTTTGGCCTGTGTGCTCGGTGCATTCGGAATAAGCCATGCATAACTTCCCACAGCAGCCGGCGTACTGGCGACAATTGTCTGCCAGGGCGCACTCGGAGCTGTTTTGTATTCGATCTTCACGTTGGCAAGATTGCTTGCATTCCACATAATATTGTGTGTGGTACCGAACGACCAGGTTTCTCCGCCATTCGGTGAGATAAGCGATACGGCGGCGATGTTGGTTGGTACCGTATACGTGATGACGTGCTTATACACACCACCACTCTGCTGGGCAAGAAATGTGGCCCGATCATAGCACAGGATTGCATAGTTCGAGCCGGTAAGACTTGCCGTGACGAATGTCCCTCCCGCGTTCGTGGAGAGATACGATGTTCCTCCGCCGTAGACACCGTACATCGGCACGTTCGGATCATCCTTGGCAATATCCACACCCCACGTTGATCCGGTTGTAGCGACGGACGTCCATGTTGCACCAAAATCGGTTGTACGACGAACACCTCCGGAGCCCCAGGCAGTGGCATATCCAACTTCAATTTGCTGATCGCCATTCGTCACAGTCGGAATCTCCGAACCGGTAGTGGTGTAAATCAGTGCCCAGGTCTCTCCACCATCAGTCGAGCGGAACATCTCACCGTTTCCACTCCCCGTAATGCCATCGCCCACCCAAACGATATCAGCGCTGTCTCTCACAATAACGATATCACACGGACTGCGAAAATTCGGGTGACTCAGCGTATCCCATGTCGCGCCAAAGTTGGTTGACCGGTACAAGTATCCGTCCTCCGGTCCGAAGATGAGCGTGTCCGGATGAGAACCATCCATTTCCAATGGCATGCCATACTCGGTGAATGCCCGAGCGAGTACATCAGTCCATGTTACACCGCGGTTTGTTGTACGCACGATACGATCAGGGCTGCCATATGCAGCCACCCAGAGGTTCGTATCCTTTGGAGAAACATAAAATGAATTGACCTTACTCCCGCCAGAGGGCATTGTAGCAATTTGCGTCCAGGAATCTCCGCGGTTATAGCTTGCATACACCGCGGTAGCCAACGCAACGTAGATTGCGTTCTTGTTGTGCGGACTAAGAGAGAACGCGTTCCCTCTCACCGTTCCACCTGAGTTTTGTTTCAAGGTCCAGGTGTAGACGACTGTCGTACCTTGCGGAAGCTGCCAGGTTGTTCCCCCATCATTCGTTCTCAGGATTGCATTGTTGCTTGCGTTACAGGCCCAACCCTTGCTATCATTAAAAAAGAACAAATCTGTCAGCGGCGCGTGCATACCATGCATACCCCATGTGAAGCTCTCACCACCGTCTTTCGTTTTCTTGATATACCCTCCGCCTCCGGCAAAGTTGATATCCCGATCATCAACGATAAACACGTCAGTCACATCGGATTGAGAGTCTGTTTTCAGCCAGGAAACTTCCCACGTGGTGCCCGAGTCAAGGCTCTTCAGACACACCCCGTCAGTACCAACAACATACACCGTCGAGCCAACAGCAGAAACGGCAGTGAAGTCCTTTGAAACGCCGGTACTGTCCGCAATCCAAGTCGCACCTCCGTTAACGGTCTTCAGGACTGTCCCTCCCGTCCCTGCCGCATACCCTGTAGTGGAGTTGACGAATGAGAGCGATCGGATGGTTTCAGTTGTTGTCGAGAGTTGCGACGACCATGTCACACCTGCGTCAGTGGTAAGCAGAATGACGCCATTTGCTCCAGCTGCCCAGCCGCTATCCCCGACAAATGTAATGGTTCTCATTGTCGCACCGCCATTCAGTGTTGCGGAAACCCATGAAGCTCCGGCATTCGTGGAATGATGATAGATGCCACCATCTCCCACCATCCACACAGAACTTCCTTTTGTCCACACTGCACGGAGTGTCGAAGAACCGATAAAGGAACTCGTCCAGGTCACCCCGGCATCAATCGAACGGAAGACATTTCCATTACTGCCGGCTGCCCACACATCCACACCGTTTGGAGAATGGACGCTGTTGAATCCTTCGGCATGCAGCGATCCAATAGAAAGTATGAGGACAACAATGCTCTTGTACAGGTGTTTCATGTCACTCCTAACGTGTTGGGTTGATAAGCACACGATAATCAATCACTTCAGCAACAACATCTTTTTCATATTCAGAAATTCACCGGCTCGCAACAGATAAAAATATACCCCGCTCGTCAGTGTTGTTTTTTCCGACGCTGGAAATTGCACAGTATAGCTCCCTGCGGGTTGAACCGCACGCACAAGTTCCGCAACTTCCTGACCAAGGGCATTGAACACGCTCAAACGCACGTCGCTTTCTTTCGGGAGATCATACGAGATCACAGTTGCGGGGTTGAATGGATTGGGATAGTTCTGTGAGAGGGAATACGACAACGGTATGCCGTTGTCACTACCAACAAACACGAGAGTTCCTGTTCCCACAACCACTGCCTCGGCTACACCGATTCCATTGGTTGTTAGACGCAATGTGTCACGATAGTCCTGGTCCGCAGGAGGACTGAAGATGACACTCAAGGTATCGGATGAACCGGCCGGAATGGTGAACGACGACCGGCCAACACTGAATGCCGGTGAACTCACTGTAGCGTTGTGGATGACCAGGGTTGCATTGCCGGAGTTTGTAATTCGAACCGTGTCCCAACGACTTTGACCTACCGTCACGGAGCCAAGATTGATGATACCGGGATTCAGCGCGATACTTGCGGCGGTAATTGCAAACGGTGCACTGCTGCTGTCAAGAGGAGATGTATCAGAGGCATCACTGATTCGCACACGGGCATCATTCGTCGGCGTGGCTGGAATACTCCACGCATAGGAGCCATTTACCGCAGGTGTGCTCGGGCTGATCACCTGCCACGCAGCCCCGAGTGTGGGGCGATACTCAAGCCGGATGTTGGCAACATTACTCGTTGTCCACCGAATCGGTTGTGTGGTTCCATATTGCCAGACCTCACCACCATTGGGAGAAGCGAGATTCACCGCCTGCACGTTGCTGACGGGGACAGTGTAGCTGATATTCAGCCGCCACACACCGCCACTTTGCTGCGCAAAGAATGTTCCCCTGTCATATGCAAGAATCGCATAGTTCGATCCCGTTAGTGATGTCGTGGTAAACGTTGC
>CAZIHJ010000043.1:0-25482 GCA_964538485.1 uncultured Chitinophagales bacterium
CTTGATATCGGAACCGGCTCCGGCAATATTCCCATTGCGTTGGCAAAGCTCTCGCCCAAAGCCAGTATCACTTCGATTGATGTTAGTGACGTTGCGTTGGCGGTTGCCGCACGCAATATTGAACGCCACGCCGTGAAAGGGATCTCGCTGATACATGCCGATGTATTCGGGGATATCCTTGCCGGAAGGGTGTTCGATCTTATCATCTCCAATCCTCCGTATATTTCCTTGCAGGAATTTCAAGAGCTTCAGCCCGAAGTGCGTGACTATGAACCGCGCATCGCCACAACCGATGAAGGAGATGGATACCGGTTTATCCGTCGGCTTGCCGCGCTGGCGACTTCGCACTTGAAACCGGGCGGCACATTGTTGTTTGAAATTGCGTACAACCAATCTGCCGAGGCAATGCGTTTGCTTGCAGAAGCGGGATTGCAGGAAGTCGAGACGTTTCCCGATTACGCGGGCATTCCGCGTATTGTGAAGGCAATCAGGAAATGAAAGTGCTTGTGCAACGTGTAACTGAGGCGAGTGTTACCATCGATGGACGGGTACACTCGGAGATCGGGCAGGGGATGGTTATCCTGCTTGGTGTGCGGACCGGTGACATTGCACAGGCGGCGAATTTTCTTGCCGACAAATGTTCTGCGTTACGGATTTTTGAAGATGCGGAAGGCAAGATGAATGTGAGTGTGAAAGAAACAGGTGGAAGCGCGCTGGTGGTTTCACAGTTTACACTCTACGGCGACGCGCAACGGGGAAATCGGCCAAGTTTTACCGACGCTGCCCGTCCTGAAGAAGCCGAACCGTTGTATGAGCGCTTCGCTGCGCAAATGCGTTCGGCACTTGGCAACGAGCGGGTCAAGACAGGTGTATTTGGTGCGATGATGAAGGTACACCTCGTAAATGACGGTCCGGTAACGATTATGATTGAAAGCAAACCCTCAAGATGAAAAAGGAGAGAACCATGATGCACGAAACGCGTTTGTTCACAATGAGAGTGATCCTCGTCGGAATGTTGACGGTGCTTGCCGTATCGTTCGTATCCGGACAGCCCGGTTTCTCCACAATTTCCAGTGTTCATTTCGCTGTGAAATATCAACGCGGTATCACCGAGAGTGACGCCCGTAAAGTAGCCGACTATCTCGAATCGGATTATACGTATCTCACCGGGAAGCTCGGTGTTTCACTGGTGAAGCCTTTGGAAATCCGGGTGTATTCATCCGTGGGTAAATACCTGGAAGCAACAAATCAGAAAAAGCCCTGGCGGGCGGCGGTATTTCTCCACAACATGATTTCCATGCAGCCGGTTCAGGAAGTCATAAAGAACAAGGCCTTTGAGAAAAGTCTGTCGTATGAACTTGCTCTTGCGATGTTGGACCAGACATCTGGTAAAGGTACACCGCGATGGTTGCGCGAGGCATTCGCCGTAACGCACTCGGGAATTATGGCCGACCTAACCCCGGCTGTCGGCACGAGCATCAACTCCTTCTCCGACCTCGATCAGGATTTGCAGCAGTACGCGACACCTCCGCAGCGGGATGACGTCGTGTTCCTTCTTGGCCAGACGTACAAGTTTCTTTCTGAGAAATATGGGGAAGAAAAGGCGATCGGAGTGTACAAAGCATTTGATGGTGTCCGTGAGATTGAGGATATTTTCAAAGCACACTTCGGTGAGGACTTTACTGCCATGGAAAAGCAGTGGTCGGCGTACATTGCAGTACACTCGGAACAGTTCAAGAAAAAGAAAGATTGATCGCGTAGCCAAGAGGCATTGTGCGTGTCGTAATGTTGTTCCTTGATGGCGTAGGAATGGGTGAGGAGAATCCCGCCATCAATCCTCTACTCACCGCCGAGGTGCCGGCTCTGCGTTCGTTACTTGGCGGCGGGGTTCCAACGTTACTGCACTCTTCGCACTCAGGCGCAAACTCAACACTGCTTACGCTTGATGCCACGCTCGGTGTGGAAGGGCTGCCGCAAAGCGGCACAGGCCAGACAGCTCTGTTCACAGGCATTAACGGTGCGAAGGTGATCGGTAAACACTTCGGTCCGTACCCATACTCTACTCTCCGACCTGTTGTCGCGGAGCAAAACATCTTCAAGCAACTTCTCCGGCGAAACAAGCGACCATTTTTTGTCAACGCATTCCCCCAGCGGTTTTTTGATTACATGAATCAACGCAAGACGCGTCTCACGGTCACAACGCTTTCCTGGCTTTCGTGCGATAAGAAATTGCTCGATGCCGATGATCTGCGAGCTGGCCGCGGCCTGTCGGCTGACATCACCAATCATGATTGGCCACGGCTCGGCTATCCGGACATTGATTCGATCACTCCGGCAGAAGCAGGGAAGCGCCTTGCTGCCATCTCCGCCAATCACGATTTCGTGCTCTTCGAATACTGGCTTACCGACAAAGCTGGCCATGCCCAGGACCTTGCCCGGGCCGAACAGGTTTTGGAGCGTTTCGATGGAATGCTTGGCGGGCTGCTGACGGACATGGATTTTAACGACACCCTGCTTGTGCTTACCAGCGACCATGGAAATATTGAGGATTTGGGAACCAAAACCCATACCCGAAATCCTGTTCCGCTGTTACTCGTTGGTTGCAGACATGTGGAAGTCGCTACCGAAATTTCCAGCCACATGGACCCCGATCTGACCCACCTTACCCCGACTCTCCTCAAATTCATCGAATAACACCATCGTAGTAAAATCACGAGCTGTCGTTGCCATTCTGCGTCAGCATTTGTATCTTCTTTCGTAGGAATTAATCTCCCCTGTTCTCCATTCCCTTGGGTACCGACGATGGGTAGTCAGCCCGCACTCAAAGTCGCACTTCTTGCCACACTTGGCATTCTGTTGGACAAACTTCTCGGTTTGCCGATTGAGGTCATGGTTTCCGGTATGATGACTCTGTTTCTCCTTGCTGTGGTGACCGTATGGGCCTTCCGTTTCGGACAAGATTATCTGACAAGGGCTATCATCGCAGCACTACTTGTGATCTCTCTGGGGGCAACAAAACACTCCGCTGATTCTTCTCCATTGCCCTTCATTTCCGATACTCTCATCAACAAGCAGATCGTATTGAGCGGTGTTGTAACAAGTGATCCGACAGTTATTGAGCGACGGCAACAATTCACTCTGGCCTGTGATCGGATATTTACTTCCGAAGAAATTCTTCCGGCAAGAATGAACGTGTTGATCAGGTTTTCACAAGTAAGACAAGACTCTGTGTCACCCGCTTTTCGATATGGCATGACGATCGGTGTAAGGGGAATAGTAGAACGACCATCGGAACAGAGAAACCCCGGCGATTTCAACGCTCGTCAGTACTATGAAGCGAATGGCATCAGCTACCTCATGCGAGTGAAAGGAAATGTAAACGTTGTCGTATTTGATTCGGCAGGCGGGACGTGGTTCATGCGCTCATTGGTCATGCCTGCCCGACGGTACATTTTGCATTGGATTGACAGGACAACCGGTGGCGATGAGGGTGAATTTCTGAAGGGAATTCTGATCGGCGAGAAAAGTAACATCAGTCGAACGCTGAGAGACGCATTTACGAATTCAGGCACCGCGCATGTACTGGCTGTTTCAGGTTCAAATGTTGCCGTGGTGGCTGTGTTTGTCCTTTTCTTGTTCGAACTGTTGCGGCTCAAGCGGTCCGTGCGGATCGTCGGGACTGTTCTCGTTCTCATCCTCTACATGTTGCTTACCGGCAGCCAACCGCCAGTGGTTCGCGCAACAATTATGGCGGCAGTGTTTCTTCTTGCGGGATTATTCCAGGAGAAGTCGCAGCCCCTTAATGCGCTCGGCGTTGCGGCCATCATAATTCTGGCAATTGATGCACGGCAGGTTTTTGATATCGGGTTTCAGCTTTCGTTTGCTGCTGTACTCTCGATAGTGCTCATGTACCCGCGGACAAATGTGTGGATCAACCTGATTCCCGGAAGGAACTTTGGCATCAATGGATTTCGATGGCTCTTGCGCGCGGCAGCTCTTTCGCTTGTTGCCTCTCTCGGGACGCTGCCTTTCACAGCGATCTACTTTGGCAAGGTGTCCGTCATCGGCATTGCCGCGAACGCAGTTGTCGTTCCGGCAGTGGGAGGAAGTGTTGTCCTTGGCCTGGTATCAATTCTTGCTGGACTCCTTAACACGTGGATCGGGGAGGCATACGCGGCCCTGAATTGGCTTCTACTGTGGCTAACTATCAACGTCGCTGTATTCTCTGGCGGACTTTCTATCGCATATCTTGATACGTTTCAGTTTCGATGGGTTCATGCGCTGCCGTTTTATCTTGCGCTCACGTTGGTCTTCAGTCTTTCATCGCAAAAAGCCATTCGACTGCTTGTCCCTGCGTTGCTGATTTCTTTGCATCTGGTGTTGTTCAGCCCTGCAAGTGGGTTGGAGCTGCAGAACCAACGATTGATGCGCGTGAGCATGATCGATGTGGGGCAGGGTGATGCGATTTTCATACAACTTCCGGGTGGCAAGAACCTCCTGGTTGATGCCGGACCATGGTCACCGGATTTTGACACCGGTGAACGCATCGTTGTTCCGTTCCTGAAACGTCTTGGAATATCGGAGATTGATTTTCTGATTGCTTCACACGCCCACAATGATCATATCGGTGGATTCAAAGCTGTGTTCGATCAAATGCGTGTGAAGAGAGTTATTGATAGCGGTCAGCCACAGAGCTCGCAGTTCTATCGTAACTACGTTACCGCGTTGCACAACGAAGGAAGTGTGCATGAGGGTATCCGATCGGGAACATTGTTGTATGATCAAGACGAGGTGCGGTTGTATGTTCTGTATCCGACAAAGACGTTCATCACCGCCGACTCGCTTGGCCATCACCCTAACCTGAATAACACCTCGGTGGTCTTCAAGCTTTGCTATGGCGGAATCTCGTTTCTTTTCACCGGCGACGCGGAAGAGGAAGCTGAAGCTGAGCTTGTCCATGTATATGGCGATTTTCTCCGCTCGACAGTCCTGAAGGTTGGTCACCATGGCAGCATCACCAGTAGCTCCGATGTATTTCTCGATGCTGTGCAGCCGACAGTTGCTATTATTTCAGTTGGTCGAAACAACAAATTCAATCACCCTTCCCCAATTGTAATTGAACGATTGCAGACCCGTGGGTCCGGGATTCTGCGCACCGATGAGGATGGGGCAGTGATGATCGAAACCGATGGTCATACCTGGAGACAGGTTGAGTGGAAATAGCTGGCAACGCGACCTCAAATCTTCAATCCCAAAATCTCCAATCCCATAAGCAACCACACAAGAATTCCCTCCTTGCTTCTCCGTCACCTGTTGGTTATTATTTCACGGATCATTTTCTGAAGGAACACAGGTGCATGAGTACTTCAAAGCGCAAAGCGGATTGGGAACGCACACGGGTGAAACCAGTGGTTGAACGGTTCGGTGAACGGCGAAAGAAATTCGCTACCGACTCGGACATTGAAATCGGGCGACTTTACACTCCGGGCGAACTGGACTATGATGCTGCTCTGAGTTATCCGGGGGACTTTCCTTTTACGCGCGGTGTCTACCCGACTATGTACCGCGGGAAATTCTGGACGATGCGACAGTACGCGGGTTTCGGCTCCGCCGAAGAATCCAATGGACGATACCGCTATTTGCTGAGTCGCGGCACCACGGGACTCTCCGTAGCATTCGACCTGCCAACACAAATGGGATATGATTCTGATCATCCGATGGCTGAAGGCGAAGTAGGGAAGGTGGGTGTTGCGATCGACACGCTGGCAGACATGGAGGTATTGTTCGATCAGATTCCGTTGGAGAGTGTGACGACATCCATGACGATCAACGCAACGGCGGCGATCCTTTTGTGCATGTATGTGGCACTGGCAAAGAAGCAGAATGCATCGTTGCAGAAAATCTCCGGTACCATTCAGAACGATATTCTCAAAGAGTATGCTTCGCGTGGCACGTATATCTATCCACCGACGCCGTCCATGCGACTCGTGACCGACACCTTTCAATGGTGCAGCAACCATGTTCCGCGTTGGAACACGATTTCCATCAGCGGGTATCATATCCGCGAAGCGGGAGCAACAGCGGTGCAGGAACTGGCCTTCACCCTTGCAAACGGCATTGCATACGTCCAGGCGGCGATTGATGCCGGGCTCGACGTGGATTCGTTCGGTGCGCAGCTTTCATTCTTCTTCAATGCACATAATAACTTCTTTGAAGAGGTGGCAAAGTTCCGGGCTGCACGCCGGGTATGGGCCCGCATCATGAAGGAACGGTTCGGCGCAAAGAATGAAGAAACCATGAAACTCAGGTTCCATGCTCAAACCGGTGGTTCGACCTTGACCGCCCAGCAGATCGATAACAATGTGGTGCGCGTCTCCATGCAGGCCCTTGCTGCGGTTCTTGGTGGCTGCCAGTCGCTCCATACCAACAGCCGCGATGAAGCGCTCGCCCTGCCTACAGAAAGCTCGGCGACACTCGCACTGCGAACACAACAGGTTATCGCTCACGAGTCCGGAGTTGCGGACACGGTCGATCCTCTCGGCGGCTCCTTTTTCGTTGAGTCGCTTACCGATGAAATCGATTCCCGCGCGTCGGCTCTGATACGGAAAATCGATACCCTGGGAGGGGCCGTACGTGCGATAGAACAGAAATTTTATCAGGATGAAATTGCCACAAGCGCGTATCAATACCAGCTTGCCATTGAGAAGAAGGAGAAGATTATTGTTGGAGTGAACGACCATATCACCGACCGTGAGGCACCACCGGAAATTCTGCGCATAGATCCATCGGTCGGGGAAAAACAACGCGCACGACTCCACCGCGTCAAGGACCAACGATCCGCAGCAGACGTCCGGAGTGCATTGCAGGGGCTCCGTTCAGCCGCTACGGGAAACGAAAACGTGTTGCCGCATGTGCTGCATTGCGTGGAATTGTATGCGTCTGTTGGAGAGATTTCCGACACTCTGAGAAGTGTCTGGGGCGAACATCAGGAATAAGTATTAGCATGCGATTTTGTGTATATTCGCATTGACCGAGAGGATACATTATGCCAATGACAAAAGGAAGACTGAAAGACCTGCGCGAACTCACGCACAAGAAGTATCGTGACGAACAAAATAAATTCATCGCTGAGGGTGTTCGGTTGGTTCAGGAAGCCGTGGATTCCGATTTCAAAGTGCTTGAAGCATACTACACTCCGGATATTGTTGATCAACCCGGGGGACCGGCGCTTCTTGCCCGACTCAAAGAAAAGACAACGCAGTTGTTTGAAACGACCAATCGGGAAATGGAACTCATCTCAGAGACAGTCCACTTCCAGGGGGTGCTTGCGGTTCTCAAACAGAAACAGTTCACTCCCGATACCATGTTGCAGAGCAACCACGCACCATCCGTTATTGTTGGATTCGATGGCGTCTCGGATCCCGGAAACCTTGGCACGATGGTGCGAACGTGCGACTGGTTCGGTGTCAATGGTGTTATGCTGGGACGAAACTCGGTTGAACTGTACAATCCGAAGGTTGTCCGAAGCACAATGGGTGGAGTCTTTCACTTGCCCATTGCAACCGGCGTCGATCTTCTCTCTACCGCCTCTGCCGCAAAGACCATGGGGTACAAGGTCTATGTCACGGATCTGCGCGGTGAAACACACTTTGATCGGGTAACATTTGAGAACAAGTCCTTTATTATCTTCGGCAATGAGGCCTGGGGAGTTTCCGACCAGGTGCGGGACCTGGCCGATGTGCGCGTCTCGATCCGGCGATACGGAGCAGCGGAGTCGTTGAACGTGAGCGTTGCGTGCGGCGTGGTACTTTCCCAATTACATCGATTACATGTATGACGGCCCGTCTCTGACTGTATCTTGAAAGGTCCGCCCGGTCGACGGACCTTTTTTTCTTGATTGTAGGACGGGACGCTGTCCCGTCCTCATGTGGTCGGTTCAGCGAACCGACATACCCGTCGCGACTCAAGCCAGGTCGTAAGCGTGCTTGAGGATTGTAGGACGGGCCGCTCTCCGGTCCTCATGACAGGTTGTCCAGGAGGCAAGCGCTGAATATATTCAACCCTGACAGCTCCTCGTAGATCCAAGTCGCTACAGGTTGTTGAATGACTCGGACGATTTGACTATCTTAAACGCCCAAATATCAACACGACAGACTGGGAACAGATGTTGAAGAAAATTTCAGAATATCTCTATCGCATGAAGGCCTGGGTGGAGAGTTTTGCACAGCGCCCCAATGCATCGGTATGGCTGTTCCTGATCGCATTTGTCGAGTCCTCATTCTTTCCCATCCCGCCCGATGTGTTGCTCATTGCCCTGTGTGTTGCCAACCCGCGTCAATCATTCAAGTTTGCGGCGATCTGTACCGCGGGATCGGTGGCGGGGGCATTTCTCGGATACTACATTGGCTATGCATTCTTTGAAACCATCGGCTCAAAGATACTTGCAGTGTATGGCTTGACAGATCAGTTCCAGATTGTCCTTGATAAGTATCGCGAGAATGCATGGCTCGCGATTATTGTCGCCGGTTTCACCCCGATTCCCTACAAACTCTTTACCATAGCAGCGGGGTTTAATCAAACTATCGATCTCATGACATTGGGCCTCGCTTCACTTGTGGGTCGTGCATCCAGGTTCTTCCTTGTTGGCGCTCTCCTGTTTGTCTTCGGAGCAAAAATGAAGGAGTACCTTGACAACCATCTGGAAAAACTCACCCTTGCTCTTGGGGTGCTTTTCATTCTTGGAATTGTCATTGTGAAGTATCTCCTTTGAAAATGATGGAAAAGAGGAACAGTCTGCACCGTCATGTGAGGGACCGAAAGCCCCGGGTGACGCTTGCCCGCTGTCTTTCAAAATTTGGTGCATCATCGCGCACACAGGGCAGGTTACTGATTGGTGATGGAAGAGTTGCAGTGAATGGTGTTGTTGTTCGCAACCCCGACCATTGGGTCGATCCACGAGGTGACCGGATTACGCTTGACGGCAACGTTCTCAAGAAACGGTCATTTATGTATCTCGCCCTCAACAAACCCGCCGGGTATGTTACTACACGATCCGATGAGTTGGAAAGAAGAACCGTCTATGATCTCCTCCCCGGGGAGTACCGTACGCTGATACCGATTGGGCGACTCGACAAGGATACCACCGGACTACTTCTCTTCACCAACGATACGCAATTCGGTGAGATGATCAGCAGTCCCGAAGCTCATATCGACAAAACGTATCGTGTTACCACCGATATCCCTTTGCAAGAAAGGGATCGGAAAAAGATGGAAACGGGACTGTTGCTTGATGGTGCGATCCGTCTTCTACCAACAAGAGTGCGTGTGCTGTCGAAAGACCCGCGGGTGTGCGAGGTGATTCTCCGGGAAGGAAAGAACCGTCAAGTGCGAAGGATGTTTGAGCACTTTGGACTTGCTGTTGTCGCGTTGCACCGAGAGAGTATTGGTGCTGTAAAAGTTCGTAGCCTGCCGGTCGGCAAAATCCGGTTGCTAACAGAAGAAGAGAAGGTTGCACTTCGTTCACCGATCAAGGAGGAGGGGCGTGCCTCTCGTCGCAAGCCGAATCGTTGAAGTGTGTGTGTTCCGGTTTACCAATAACCGTCCAGAATACTTGTTGCTTCAGCGCGCTGCTAACGAAAATATCTATCCTGGCGTTTGGCAAATCATCAGTGGTTCAATTGATGGAAGCGAGAAGGCATTCGAAGCGGCATTGCGCGAACTCAAAGAAGAGACCGGTTTCGTTCCATCTCAGTTTTGGGTAGTCCCGTATGTCAACATGTTCTATGATCACAAATATGATGCGGTGAACCTCAGTCCCTTTTTTGCTGCACAAGTTCTGCCCGATGCGGAGCCGGCGCTTTCCGATGAGCATCAATTGCACGAGTGGCTACCATACGATGCGGCCCTCCGCCGACTTGTCTGGCCCGGTCAGCGTGCTGGACTTGAAATCGTGCAGAGGTACATAGGAGGGGGGGAAGAAGCCGCCCGGCTGACATTGATTTCTGTCTAATGATCACGGCCTTTTTTGACTACTCACCTCTCCTGTGAATTCTCGCTTGACTTTCCCCCTTGTCAGTGTATATTGTTGGTGCTTCTTAACCAACCATTAGTACTGAAACTCATGCGGGAAGACCCGGCCTGTGCCGTCGTCGCATCCTGGGATCAATGTTGAGTTCTTTCATTGAAAGCATGATCACCGTCGGGGGGACGGAATACCACCCCGACTGGTATTCCCTGCTTCCGCCCCGGCTCATCAGTAGCAACTCACTTCACGTTCAATTCACATCGGAGGACTTATGCGGAGAATGACTGCAATTTTCGTAGCAGTACTGCTCATCTTTGGACTGAGCACAGCAGCGATGGGACAGATCCTCGTTGAAGATTTTGACTACCCTGGAAGCACAAGTCTGAACGGTCAGGGTGGATGGTCGGCTCACAGCGGTGCGGGAACAAATCCTCCACAAATTTCCTCAGGAGGCTTAAGCTATACCGGATACCCATCGTCAGCAATCGGGAATGCTGTTTCATTTACAACGACTGGCGAAGATAACAACAAACTCTTTTCAACTTTTCCCAATGGAACTGCTTCCGGCTCTCTCTACTATGCAGTGATGGTGAGAATTGATAGCGCGAGTCTCACGGGTGATTATTTTTTCCACCTCCTGAAGGGTACCACGACATTTACGGCCCGTGCTTTTGTCAAGAGATCATCAAACAACGACAATCTGGCCTTTGGTGTTGGGAAGGCAAGCACGATCGCCAATATCAATTTTTCAGATACGGTGTATGCAAAAGGAACAACACACTTGCTCGTCGTAAAATACACATATATCGATGGTGCAACGAACGACACCGTGGCCCTTTGGATTAATCCCACGATTGGTGCTTCTGAACCTTCCCCGACAGTCCTGCAATCAGTCGCCGATAGAGCTGCAGCCGATTTGGATACGCTATATGGGGTGGCGGTTCGCCAGGGCACGGCAGCAAACGCGTCCATGGGGACGCTTGACGGAATACGTGTTGGCACTACCTGGGAGAGCGTCATCATGCCTTCAACGGGAGGCGATCCTACTCCGGCAACGCAAGGGTTGATCTATGCATCAACTGGTCAAGGACCCACACCGGGAAATCTCCTGACTGTGGATACCACCAGTGGAGCGGGGACGCTGCTCGGCTCTTCATCATTGGGCGGGATACCGGGGCTGGCGATCCGACCATCTGACGGAATGGTCTTTGGTGTGTCCGCAAATTCTCAGGCGAACGGCGGTGGAAGATTGTATATCCTTGATGCAGTCACCGCAGAAACGACTCTCGTAGGAAACACCGGACTTAGTTTTCTCGATGCAATTGCCTTTGGGCCGGGAGATTCGCTGTACGGAATAGATGGCAGTTTCAATCTTCATCGCATCAATACCACCACAGCCGCCACGACATTGATTGGTAATACCGGAGATGTTTTCGCTGGACTTGCATTCGACCCCACAACCGGAATACTCTATGGATCAATCGGCGGGTTCCAGCCCGTGGCTCCCGATGCCATCTTTACAATAAACCCGTCTACTGGTGCCAAGACACTCGTTGGCACGACCGGTTTGGGAGGAACGTATGGCAACTCCACTCCGGATATTGCATTTGATCAGGCCGGAAATATGTATGGGGTGAAAGGGGGTGGGAGTAGTGTCAACGTGTTCTTTTCGATCAACAAGTCCACCGGAGCGGGAAGTGTCATTGGCGATTCTATCGGCTATCGGGCAGTAAGTGGGTTGGCGAGTTACGTTACGTTCGGTCCGCCGCCTTCGCCGCCGGCGATAACCAATATCGCGCGATCCACGCGTGTGCCTGGTGCTGGTGACTCGCTTGTGGTGACTTGTACAATTACACATAGTGTTGGCGTCAGCGCAGCGAAGTTGATGTATGCAGTTAATGGAACGGCGGACTCTGTTGCTATGACTCTCACCAGTGGGACAGCACAGAACGGTACATACCGCGGCGTTATTCCAGGGAGTGCGAACGGCAACGGTAACCGCATTGAGTACCGGATTCAAGCAAACGGCACGGGAGGCAGCAGTACGACCACGTTAGCAGTTGCGGCTAACAGCTATTATGCTGGCATCAGTCCCCTCTCACTCACCGGCCTGAGGAGAGTAGACGGGACCGGCAAGCTTATTGATGCCGACTATTCCGTCCGTGTCACCGGAACTGTCAACGGTCCGAATTTCCAGACCACGAATATCGGTTATCATTTCCAGGACGCATTCGGTGGGATTCAATTATTTTCGTTTAACATCCTGATACCGCCCCTGAACCTCGGTGACTCAATCATCGTCACTGGTAAGATCGCCCAGTTCCGCGGATTGACCGAGGTTGTTCCTGATACACAAACGACCGATGTACAGGTTGTGGCAACCGGCCGAACCGTTACACCTGTTACCGTCACAGTTCCCCAGTTTTATACGAACCCCGAGCTCTATGAATCGCGCCTCGTACGGATCGTAGGCCTCGATCGCAATAGTGCGACTCCTCCATGGCCTGGAGCGGGTTCAAGCGCAAATATTATCATGTTTCAGGATGTTCCTACGGACACAATCATCGTCCGGATTGATAGCGATACACAGATCCCCGGCTCACCCGAACCTGCCTATCCGGTTGATATTACCGGAGTGATTTCTCAGTTTTCATCATCTTCAACCGTTTATAACAATGGGTACCAAACCCAGCCACGCTATCTCACTGATTTTGTCACACCGCCTCTCGGATTCTTTGACGATTTTGAGAGCTATACTGCCGGTCAACGACTGGCCTGTCAAAATCCTACGGACTGGACGACGTGGTCAATTACCCCATGCAACACTACAGAGGACGCATTGATATCGGCCAACTTCGCGTTCAGCGGCACGAAATCAGTCGTCGTTACACAGAACAACGACCTTGTGAAGAGGCACGGATCTCTTACGACCGGCAGACATGTGATCGAGTTCAATGTTTACATTCCCACCGGCAAGGCAGGTTATTTCAATACATTGGCAGGCTTTACACCAAATACGTTCAACTGGGGAATGGAGGCGTATTTCGACGCGACCGGCGCCGGGAGACTTTTCGCCGGAGCTGCGACTGCAACCCCGTTCACTTTTGCGCACAACACATGGCATACAGTTAGAGTTGTAGTGGACCTCGGGCAAAATATGGGAGAGTTCATTTTTAACGGCAGTCTGATCCGTTCATGGCAATGGACGCTTGGGGCATCCGGCGGCGGCAGTCCACTCCGGTTGGATGCAAACAACTGGTATGGTGCGACAGCGAACGACGAAATGTACTTCGACAATTACCATTTCTACGCGGATACTGCTACCGTGGGCGTTGAAGAGGATGACCCGCAGGTGCCTGTGGTTTTTGCGCTTGCACAAAACTATCCGAACCCCTTCAACCCATCAACATCGATCAAATTCGCTTTGCCAACAGAATCGAATGTCTCCTTAACAGTGTTCAACATCCTCGGGCAACACATTGCCACACTATTTGAGGGTGAACACCAGGCAGGAAATTTCACCGTGGAGTGGAACGGTGTAAACCGGTTTGGTGCTCCTGCTGCAAGCGGTATCTACTTCTATCGTATCGAAGCACGTCCGACCGACGGAGCTTCGCCGTTTGTCAGCAACAAGAAGATGATTCTCATGAAGTAATATCAAATCAGTCATTTGAAAGGCCTTACCCCAAAACGGGTAAGGCCTTTGTTTTGTCTGGACCTGTGGATGCGTTCTTGCATCGCTCATAAACCATACCTTGCTAATCTACACCCCTTTGTGTAACTTTCTCTCCGCAGTAACTGGTTTGTCAACACAATTCCGGAGATACCCTTGAGTGTTCTCGTAGTCGGTTCCCTCGCATTGGATAATATCGAAACTCCGTTCGGATCGGTCAAAAACGCTCTGGGCGGGTCGGCCACCTACATTGCCACCGCAGCGAGCTACTTTGCCAAACCCATCCGACTTGTGGGAGTAGTAGGAGGGGATTTTCCTTCCGGTGCAATCGAGTTTCTTGAAAAACGGGGCATTGACCTTGAAGGGCTTGAAGTGATTAAGCAAGGGAAGACTTTCCATTGGGCTGGAAAATACCACTACGATTTGAATACCCGCGATTCGCTTGCCACTGATTTGAATGTCTTTGAACATTTCGATCCAAAGATCCCCGAGAAATATAGGAAAAGCAAAGCCGTATGCCTTGGCAACATCGATCCGGTGCTACAGCGGAAAGTACTTGAACAGATCGAGAGTCCGTGGCTTGTTGTCTGTGACACGATGAACTACTGGATCGAAGGAAAGAACAAGGAGTTGAAGGAAACCCTGAAACGGATTGATGTTCTGATTGTGAACGATTCCGAAGCGCGGTTGTTGTCGCAGGAACCCAATCTGATGAAAGCCGGCCGTGTGATCCGGGGAATGGGCCCCAAGGTTGTCATTATCAAAAAGGGTGAGCACGGGGCCCTGTTGCTCACCGACCAGAAGGTCTTCTCCGCCCCTGCGTATCCCATGGAGAATATTTTCGATCCTACGGGAGCCGGAGATGCTTTCGCCGGTGGCTTTGTTGGATGGCTTGAACGTTCGGGAGATCTTTCAGAGGAAAACCTGAAGCGCGCGGTAATCTACGGGAGCACGCTGGCGTCATTTTGCGTGGAGAAGTTCAGCGTTGAAGGACTTGCCGACCTGGCGTATCTTCAGATTCAAGACCGGTTCCGTGAGTTCCGCGAGCTTTCGCGATTCGAAGAAGAGTAGTACAACCCGGGAAAGCGTGAATGACATCTGTCGAATGGGTAGAGGGGCGCGTTCGATTTATTGACCAGACAAAACTCCCTGCCGCGGAGGTATATGTTGACACTGCCGACTATCGTGAAGTAGCCGAAGCAATCCGGAGGTTAAGTATCCGTGGTGCGCCGGCCATTGGAGTTGCCGCGGGGTTTGCTCTCTGTCTTGCGGCAAACGACTCCGCGGTCGAATCCACGGATGAACTGAACCGGGTTTTTTACGATGCGATGAATTTTCTCGCCCGTACCCGTCCCACCGCAGTCAATTTGTTTACAGCCCTCACGCGAATGCGGCGCGTGTTCGAACATGCGGACCCTCCCGAACTGCCTTCCATACGCCGTCGCCTGATGGATGAAGCCCTTGCCATTCAACGGGAGGATATTGACGCGTGTGTCCGTATTGGGGAATTGGGTGCCACATTGATTCAGCCGGGTTCAACAATTCTGACTCACTGTAACACAGGAGCGCTGGCAACGGCAGGCGTGGGTACGGCGCAAAGTATTATCACCACTGCTGCACGGCAGAAGAAGGTCGATCGTGTGTTTGTGGATGAGACCCGCCCGTTGTTCCAGGGAGCAAGACTGACTGCGTGGGAATTGCACAGACAGGGGATTGACGCTATTCTGATTACGGACAGCACAGCGGGTATGCTGATGAAAGAGCGGATCATCAACGCTGTGATTGTTGGAGCGGATCGCATTGCCGCCAACGGTGACACTGCGAACAAGATTGGTACGTACACCCTTGCAGTATTGGCACATCACCACCATGTCCCTTTTTATGTTGCTGCGCCCTTCTCAACGATTGACAAGGGGACGGCTACGGGTAAGTACATTGTAGTGGAGGAACGATCTGAAGAGGAGGTAACGCATGTTGGCGGTGTTCGCATAGCTGCTGAGGGCGTGCGGGCGTTTGCCCCGGCATTCGATGTGACAACGAACGAGCTGATCACTGCTATTGTCACGGAACACGCCATTCTTCGTCCACCATTCGATCAGGCCATTCTCCGCCAGAGCATCGACAACGTTCCAGCCACTGTGGAAACCCCATGATTGTTTCCGTGGAAGCTGTGGTTTTGAAAACCCTGAAATACAGGGATACAAGTCGGATTGCCACCCTGTACACCGACCGATACGGGAAGATCTCGGTGATTGCCAAGGGGGCCCGCGACAGAAAAAGCAAGTTTGGCTCCTCGCTCCAGCCAATGAGCCATGTGCAGGCGGTGCTGTATAAGAAGGAACACAAGGAGCTCCACCTGCTCTCTCAATGCGAGGTTCTGCAGCCATTCCGTCATCTCAGTGAAGACATGCAAAGGATGTCGGCTGCCATGGCTGTCATTGAACTGGTACATGCCGTTACCCACGGAGAAGAGGAGAACCGCCCCCTCTTTGCGCTTCTCACAAAAACGCTCTCTGCAATCAATAGTGCAACAAAAAGCGGTCAGGGAGCGTTATATTTCTTTGAGATGAGACTTCTCGGAATCCTCGGATTTGGTCTGAACTTTCATCGGTGTGTAAAATGTGAGAACTCTCTTGTTGAGAACGGAACCTCCGATGTTGGACTGCAGTTACATCGGGGTGGTGGTGTGTGCAGGGCATGTATGAACGAAACCGTTGTCCAGGGAGACATTACCCTCGCGACATTGAGGGTGTTGCAACGACTTCAGGATATTGCAGAAGTCGAGAGTGCCACCCGCCTTATCTTATCGAGGCAATTATCAGGATCCGTGGGGAATACATTGCGGCGCTATTTGCAACATCACGTAGAGGGATTGAAAGATCTGAAGTCGGAAGCAGTATTCTCGGCCATGGTGTGAAATTGAATTCTTAACTGCATCAGTATTTGGAGGAAGAGTATGTCGAAGAAATCGGTTCTCGCTGCACTTGCATTACTTTCCGTAGGGATAGTGTTCGGAGTGTTGCTGGTGTCAAATTTTAGCAATGGAGTGCCGCTTGGCCTTGCCCAGAGTCGCGGAGATGTGCAGTTGGGGGGTCCAACGCCTGTTACAACTGCAAAGTTCGACATCAAGGGGACAAGCGATTCGTTCGTTGCAATCGCGAAAGCGACAACACCGTCCGTTGTGGCAATCACAGTGACAACGAAAGCAAAGAGCAGTGACCGGGGCACGCCGCGTGATTTTTTCCATTTCTTCGGACCGGATTTCAAAATGCCTGAGCAGGAACCATCTCAAGGCTCCGGTTCCGGAGTGATTATCACACCGGATGGATATATCGTCACGAATAACCATGTTGTGGAGGATGCAGCACCGGATGGTATTGATGTCGTATTGCAGGACAAGTCCCGCCACAAGGCAAAATTGATCGGTACTGATCCGACGACCGATTTGGCGGTTATCAAGATCGACAAGAAGGACCTGGCTGTTGCCGCACTCGGGAATTCAGACAATGTGCAGGTTGGCGAGTGGGTGCTTGCGATCGGGAACCCCCTTGGGTTGAATTCCACAGTGACCGCCGGGATCATCAGTGCCATTGGCCGCAACATCCGTATCATTAACGATTCATATGGTATTGAGAACTTCATCCAAACTGACGCAGCTATCAACCCGGGCAATAGTGGAGGTGCGCTGGTCAATATGAACGGCGAGGTCATTGGCATTAATACCGCAATTGCAACGACCAATGCCCGATATCAGGGATATGGGTTTGCCGTTCCTGTCAACCTTCTTAAAGTGGTGGCAGCCGACCTTATCAAAGACGGCAAAGTCCGCCGTGGATATATTGGTGTTCAGATACAATCCGTCGATCAGACCATGGCAGATGCTCTCGGCTTGGATAAGGCGCACGGTGTATTGATCCAGAGTCTCGTCAAAGATGGAGCAGGCGAGCAAGCCGGACTGAAAGACCGTGATGTTATCCTGTCTGTTGACGGCAAGGAGGTCAATGAGGCAAACGAACTCCAATCCTACATTGCCACACGGCATCCTGGTGATGTGGTGGCACTCAAAGTGTTCAGAGACGGCAAGACAATCGAGAAGAAAGTGACCTTGAAACCCCGCGATGAGGAGACAACCGTAACCGCTTCGAACAAGGAGAAAAAAGAGGAGGAGAGTTCGGCAAGCGCTTCTACGACGATTGACATTGAATCAATCGGGATGACGGTTCGCCCGCTCACGGCAGATGAGAAGAACCAGGCCGATGTGACCAGTGGTGCTTTGGTGGAGAAGGTGAAACCGTACGGCGAAGCCCAACAACGAGGACTGGCCTCAAATGACATTATTGTTGAGGCGGACCGCAAGGAAGTGAAATCTCCGAAGGACTTGAAAGGGATTCTGGAGGAACGCCGTAAGGGGGACTCGATTCTCCTTCGTGTGAAGCGGCAAAATGGTACTACCAACTACGTTGCGATACAAATTCCCAAGGAGTAACATCTCAAGGATAGTTTAGTTGAAAGAACCCCGGCACGTCCGGGGTTTTTTATTGACTCATACAAGGTTGCCGCGTAATGCTAACTTGACAATTGAGCGGTTGAATGCTATATTTTTCACAGAATTTGGGTTAGCAGGGGCAAGCGTTTCCTTGTTCCACCGAAAGGAGGGAAGAACGACTTCAGCGCTACGGTACAATCAAGCAGCAATTCTCTTGGTCGGTTGAATGCCAAGGTTCTAATTCTCAATCAGAACTATGAACCGATGAGCGTCATCAATGTGAAGAAGGCCATTGTTCTCCTCTACCTCGGCAAGGTGGAGCTGATTGAGGCATATAGCGGAAAACAGGTCCGCGCAGTATCAATGTCGATGCCGTTTCCGAGCATCGTGCGGTTATCAGTGTATGTCCGCATTCCTTACAAGAAAATCATTCTTTCGCGGAAGAACATACTTCGTCGTGATGGGCACCGGTGTCAGTACTGCGGTCGAGGGGATCTCGGGTTGACGGTTGATCATGTTATGCCTATTTCGCGTGGGGGCGAGGACACGTGGGAAAACCTGGTGTGTGCGTGCGTAAAGTGCAATAACAGAAAGGGTGACCGCACGCCGGATGAAGCAGCAATGTCGTTGCACCGTAACCCTATGCGACCCAACCACGTTACTTTCATCAGGCACTTTGTCGGATCGCTTGATGAAAGATGGAAGCCCTACCTGTTCCAGCACTAAACCCGTCTCCATCTGGAACGGGTTCTGTGTTTCCAGATGTTCGCACCATCGAAGTATATGATGAAAGATGAGGCCGTTTGATACGAAAGAAGACTATTCTCAGCGGGATGCGCCCGACAGGCAAGTTGCATTTGGGTCATCTTGTTGGGGCTCTTGAAAACTGGGTAGGCCTGCAGGACGAGTTTAACAACTATCATCTCATTGCCGATTACCACGCGTTGACAACCAATCTGGATTCTTCGGAGATATATCAAAACTCCATTGATATGCTCATTGATTGGTTGTCGGCCGGAATTGATCCGGCGAAGAGTCCCGTTTTCCGCCAATCACGCATCAAGGAACACACGGAGCTCCATCTTATTTTATCGATGCTCATTACCACTGCCCGGCTTGAACGCAATCCGGCAGTAAAGGATCAGGTCCGTGATCTGCACATTGAGAATATGAGCTACGGTCATCTGGGGTATCCCGTGTTGCAAGCGGCGGATATTCTTCTCTACAAGGGTGATCTTGTCCCCGTTGGTGAAGATCAGCTTCCTCATGTGGAGATCTCACGGGAGATTGCACGGCGCTTTAATAACCAGTACGGTGAAGTATTCCCGGAACCGGAACCGAAACTGACGAAGTTTGCGCGTCTTCCGGGACTCGATGGCATGGAAAAAAAGATGAGCAAATCGGCCGGGAACACAGTGCTGCTGTCGGACTCGCCGGATGAAATCAAAAAGAAGATACGCACTGCGGTCACCGATCCGCAAAAGGTTCGCAAGAATGATCCTGGACGACCGGAAGTTTGCCTGGTATTCACATATCACAAGAAGTTCAACCCGACAGAACAAACACAGATTGAAACTGATTGCAGGAGCGGCGCCCTCGGTTGTGTTGACTGTAAGACAAGGATTGCGCAATGTATAGCCGGGACACTTGCGCCCCTGCGTGAGAAACGCGCACACTTTGAAGTCCATATGGATGAAGTCAAGGATATCCTTGCTGATGGCGAGCGCCGGGCAAAACTCAAGGCGGAATCCACCATGAATGACGTTCACAGTGCAATGGGATTGGGCTGATATGCAAAACTACCGCGTCAAGTTGTCGGAGTTTGAAGGCCCGATGGACCTTCTGCTGTTTTTCATCAAACGCGACGAACTGGATATCTACGACATCCCGATCTCCAGAATCACAAAGGAGTTTTTCGATTACCTTCACTTGATGGCGACGCTTGACCTGGAGGTCGCCGGTGATTTTATCGTGATGGCGGCAACACTCATGCAGATCAAAGTGAAGATGCTGTTGCCGCGCATTGAAGGAACCGAGGAAGAGGAAGACCCGCGGGCGGAGCTTGTCCGCCGCTTGATTGAATACAAGCGGTTCAAAGAGGCCTCATTGGGGATGTCGGCAATGGAAGATGTGCAACGGAAGGTGTACTACCGTAAGTTCTTCCACGCCGATCCAAAGATCCAATATGTCGAAGAGGAAGAGGACATTCTCAAAGACGTCACCCTCTTCAATCTTATCTCCGCCTTCAAGAAGGCGCTTGATTTGATGCCCAAGAAAGTCATCCATGAAGTACAACTGCTCAATGTGTCGGTGGATGAACAAATGAGCTTTACACTCGACTATCTCCGGGTGCACAAGGAAACAACACTCCTGCGCCTTGTTGCTCACATGACGGAGAAAATCCGTATCATCGTGACAGTGATGGCGTTGCTTGAAATGACAAAAAATAAAATCATCTCTCTCGCTCCCACGGAAGCGGAGGACGATATTCTCATCCGATCTGTATCCCCCGAGTTCTCACTACCTACGGTTGCCGTATGAGCGAACAACAACACCTGGCGTTTGCCATCCCATCGGTCAAGCAGATACTTGAGGCACTCGTGTTTGCGAGTGACGAGCCGTTGAATGCAAAGGAGATCATCGCCATCTTCAACATGCTGGATGAGGGCGAACGGCCGCGCCGGTTGAACGAAGATACCATCGTGAAGTCCATTGATGAGCTGAACCTCGAATACGAACAGACCGGGCGAGGATTCCGCATGGTCAAAGTTGCCGGCGGATACCAGTTTGCGACACAACAACAGTTTGCCCCTTGGCTTGGCAAGATGCTGAAGGAGAAGTCCAAGCGCAAGCTCTCGATCTCTGCGTTGGAGAGTCTTGCAGTCATTGCGTATAAGCAGCCGGTAACCAAGCCGGAAGTCGAAGCAATCCGCGGTGTGAATGCCGACTACGTGCTGCGTACATTGCTCGAACGCAATCTTATTACCATTGTGGGCCGGGCCGCAACGCCGGGCAGACCGCTCCTGTACGGGACCACGCAGGACTTCCTGAAGCATTTCGGCATCAATGACCTTTCCGAGCTTCCCAAGCCGCGTGAGATTGAAGAATTGATGGCCGAGGCGGAGTTCGAGGTCGAGAAACAGATGCTCAAGGAGATGGAAGAAAAAGAGGGGGCTGCAGCCGAAGGAGATGGAAACCTCACCGTGGGTGAGGATGGCACGCTCCGTAAAGCAGACGACGGGACTCCTCCGGATATTACCGAGTTAACCAGGGACCCTGAGTAAGAGAAACAGCGTTGGACACAATGTATCGGGGTGATAAGCCCCGATTGTTATTTTGAGATGAAGGCGATGAAAAGAAAACCTGTTGCAAAAAAACCGTTGTCCGGGGAGGACAGTGGAAAGATCCGCATCAATCGTTACGTGAGTATGTGCGGCATTGCTTCGCGCCGCAAGGCAGACCAACTGGTGACCGAAGGAAAAGTCAAGGTGAACGGGGCAGTCATGCGTGATCTGGGTGCGAAGGTCGACCCTTCGCATGACAAAGTTGTTGTCGATGGAAAACAAGCCGTGCTCAGACATGACAATCTCTACCTCGTAATGAATAAACCCAAGGATACCATCACAACGTTGAGTGATGAACGCGGTCGGACCACTGTCATGAGTCTGGTGAAAACAAAACAGCGTGTGTATCCCATCGGCCGGCTTGATCGCAACACCACGGGAGTTCTTCTCCTTACCAGTGACGGTGAGTTTGCCAACCGCCTGATGCACCCGAAATTCGAGGTCTCGAAATCGTACCTTGTCACATGCGAGTCAACCGTGAAGCCGGCTGACCTTGACAAGATTGCAAGAGGAATGGCACTGGAAGATGGAAAGACCGCACCCGCCGAAGTATTCGTTATCCCGGGGAAGAAGGGGAAAGAGATCGGCGTTATCATCCACGAGGGTCGTAATCGTCAGGTGCGGAGAATGTTCGAGTCGCTTGGCTACGAAATAAAAAAGCTGGATCGTGTCGCGTACGGCCCCATCACCAAAGATGGTCTGGCCAGAGGTGAAGTCCGGGGGCTGTCACGAACGGAAGTCCGCAGTCTCAGAAAGCTCGCCGGACTCAAGGACGAGACTGAATAGACAATTGGCTGGCCTGCATGAAGGACAGCTCTCAGATTCGGAAAAATCATTTCCTCCCAAGAAAATAAGCGAGAGTATAGTATGAATCGTATCGTTGCATTGGTGATTGCGATCGCGCTGGGTGCTTGCGTGGGTTTGGCCAATGAAAAACTCGCCACTCTTCTTCGCTCCCGTGGACCGGAACTGATGAAACAGGCACGGACAAATGTGAAAGAAGGGAAGGCGGTGTATTTCCGTTTCGTTGATCTTGTTGCCGGTGAACTGGCAAAGAGCGGCGACAAAGCCACGGCGGCCCGACTCACCAACGCCATGACTGATCCGTATGCCGGAGAGTTTCCGAAAACCGAGATTGCCTGGATAACCCATACGTATGCACGGGAGTTCTATAAGGATGACATCATCCGTGAGACCGCGCAGTTGATCAAGTTCAAAACCTTTGCGGACAAGGTCCCCAACCGCCTGAATCCGGAGTTCATCAAGCAGAAGGAGTACCTGCGCACACTTGCAACCAAGCTCGGCCTCAATTTCAACGACGTTGGCGGATACATACAAGAGATTTCGATTGGCGATGCGAACGCGACGTTCGGCATTATGTCGCACTCGGATGTGCAACCTGTTCAGCCCGAGGAATGGTCGCATGATCCCTGGAGCGGCGACATCATCGAAGGAAAAATCTGGGGACGTGGCTCAGTGGACGACAAAGGACCGATAGTTGCTGTGATGTACGGAATGCGGGCACTGCTTGACAGTGGTTTGCCGCTGCAAAAGAAGATCATCCTGCTCGTCGGGACGGACGAGGAGTCTGCGAACGAAGATGTTGCGACCTACCTCGAGACGCACAAGGCGCCCGACCAGACAATTGTCGTTGATTCCAATTATCCGGTGATCTGCGCTGAGAAGGGCTGGTGCGGAATCTGGCTGCACATAGCGCGAAGCACGGCAGTCCCGGACACCACCGGTTTTCTGGTGACTTCCTTGAATGCCGGTTTTTCACCTTCGATTGTGCCGGAAAAAGCTACTGCCAAACTTGTGTCCATCGGTCTTTCTCCGTCCGCGGCAAAGGCGGAGATTGAGAAAAGGTTCGAAGCGTTCAAGAAACGCCGGAAGAATGCACGTATGAATGTCGGGCTGGCGGGCGACACACTGTTCCTGACGGCGTGGGGGAAATCGGTTCATGCGAGTACACCCGAGATTGGCCACAACGCGCTCATGGACCTGTTGGTGTTCCTTGATCGTGACCTGAAGGTGTTGCCGAATGACTACGGCTTGATGGCAAAGTTCGCTGCGAGGTATATCGGCTTCGAGCTGAATGGCAAGAGTCTCGGTATCGCCCATAAAGATGATTTTATGGGGGAAGTGACTGTTGCCGCGAATATGTTCCATGAGAGCGACACAACACTGATGTTCATGTTTAACTTCCGTGTTCCGAGGGGCACCGAGCAGAAGAAGCTTGAGGGGGCGATCAATTCACGCATAGCGAGTTTCGGAAAGGAACACGGATGCTCGTTCACCGATACCCGGTATATGAGCGATGCACACTATTTTGATCCGGAAAGCCCGTTCGTGCAGAAACTCCTTGGTATATATAATTCGGTCACCGGTGAGAACCGCAAGCCGCAGTCCATCGGTGGCGGAACGTATGCCCATCGTATTCCCAACGCCGTGGTGTTCGGTCCGGCATTGCCCGACGAAGAATATCTCGGCCATCAACCCAACGAGTATTTCCTCATCAGCACCCTCGTCAAGAATATCGAAATCCTGACGCACACAATGGTGGAATTCGGAATGTGAAATAAGGAAAAACGAAATGTCAAGCATCAAATAGCAAACAAGTCCCAAATCTCAAATCAGAAACATTGAGCCCCCCCGGTCGGGCGCGAATTCACGTTTCAATGGAAAACGTGACCAGGAAAACAAATACTCGGAAGCCGCAATCCAAGACCCCCGTGGATCTCCCGCTGTTCTGTGACTATGCCTGTCGGCATGCGGAATTTGCACCGGCTGAAGCGAGCGGGGCATGCAGAAGAGAGCAAGCAGTCTACTGTGTGTTGTTCAAGAAGTTCAATAACAAGAACAACAGGTGCCTCGGAAGGGAAGCTGTGTGAAGATCCAAACCTCAAACCTCTAACCCAAATGAAACTGTTTCATCTCCTGACATCAGTAGCGCTATTCGTAAGTTCGATGTATAGTCAGACTGAACTCGCGTGGCGAACATTACCCGCCTCACCAACCTCAAATCGTCACGATGATGTTTTCTTCGTCAACCCAAACCTCGGCTGGGTGGTGAATGGATCCGGCCGGATCTACAGAACAACTGACGGTGGCACAAGCTGGGAAATTCAGATTGACGTTCCCGAGTATGTCAGGAGTGTCGGATTTGCAGATTCTTTGCGCGGTTGGGCCGGGACATTGAGTGGTGTGAATCCGCTGTATCATACCACGAACAGTGGTGCAACATGGGGCATCGTCTCGAATATTCCCAACCCCAAACCTGATGGTATTTGCGGCATTTGGGTTGTCGATGACTCCGTGGTCTACGCCAGTGGTGAATATGACGGTCCCGCGATTGTGATAAAGTCCACCGATCGTGGCACGACCTGGACAAGTATTGGTCTTGGAGGATTTGCTGACCGGTTGGTTGACTGCTATTTTACAAGTCGCGATTCAGGTTTCGTTGTCGGCTCAAAAGGGGGAACCTCTTACTCAAATGGCTTGCCGGTAGTTCTTCACACGACAAACGGCGGTACGACATGGACAACCCGTTACGAAGGGACACGCGTCGGCGAGTTATGCTGGAAGATATCATTCCCTACTTCCGATACAGGATACATTTCGCTTGAAGATTTTATCTCCAGTTCGGTCTACTTTCTCAAGACAACCGACGGTGGAATGACGTGGCAGGACAAATTGTTCCTCGCCACGTTTATCGACGAACAGGGGATCGGCTTTGTAAATCCAATGCTCGGTTGGATTGGTGGATGGGACAACGCAACTTTTCAAACCACCGATGGTGGGGAGACATGGGAGTTGTCATCGTTTGGCGAGAATGTAAACCGCTTTCGTTTTCTGAGCGATACGTTGGGTTATGCTGTGGGTAAACGTGTATACAAATACTCCCGCGAAAGCACGACGGCCATTGAACCTGGACACCACGATGAACTGCCGGCAA
>CAZIHJ010000044.1:0-23975 GCA_964538485.1 uncultured Chitinophagales bacterium
GGAAACTCTATTGTCTTCATGGTGATGCGAGTGTTTTCCGCCTTTCGATGTATGCCGTATCGCATGCGTTGCTGCGTGGCAACCCGATTGCCTTGGTGGATGGAACTAACCGTTTCGATGTGTACTACATCGCCGAGTTTGCGCGCAGGATAACAAGTCAGCGCCTTCGGAGACGGACGGTAACTCCTGAAGACCTGCTGAAGAATATCTATGTATCCCGCGCATTCACCTGCTACCAAATGGAAGCTGCGATCACTGAACGGCTTCCCGAGTTTCTCCAGCGAAAACATGCAACCGTTGCCATTATCTTCGGTCTGCTTGATACATTCTACGACGAACAGGCTCCGCTCTTCGAAGTAAATGCCAGTCTACAGCGAATCATTATAGCCCTGCAACGACTGAAGCAGGAGAATATCTCCGTGTTGCTTGCGTCGAAAGATATGAAGCTGGAATCGAAGGAGAGGAATGCACTATTTCCAAAGCTTGTGGCAGCAATGGATCATACGATTCAATTGAGTGTCACTACAGGGCAAAATGAACCGCAGAGACGCAGAGGCGCAAAGGAAGAGATATATATTTATGGGTAGGGCCTTCACCCCGGCGTCTCCGAGCCTCTGCGGTAATCTTTCAGAGGAGGATATATGGGCCATGGAGCCGTAGAGACTCTGAGGGTGAATGACATAACGGAAAAGGTTATCGGGTCATGTATAGAAATACACCGGGCACTCGGTCCCGGGTTACTTGAATCGGCATACGAAGAATGTTTATGCCATGAGCTATTTCTTACGGGCTTGCGATTTGATCGCCAGAAATCATTACCGGTGGTGTATAAGGATGTGAAGCTGGACTGCGGTTATCGTCTTGACCTTGTTGTCGAGAATCAGATTATTCTGGAATTGAAAACCGTTGAGTCTTTCCTTCCGGTGCATGAAGCACAACTTCTCACATATCTCAAGCTCACAGGACTGACGCTTGGCCTCCTCATCAATTTCAATGTACCTGTTTTGACACGGGGACTGAAACGAATAGTGAATAATTTTAATGAATCCAATTTGTAGTGTATTCTTCTGCGTCTCCGCGTCTTTGCGGTGACATTTTTAAGGGGGTTGCATGGGCAGAACTGTACCAACATTTACAATGGTTGTCCAGGCCGAGATGGATACCTGGTCGAAGTTCCGGCGCGGACTGCGCAAAGAAGACCAGGATGCGCTGGATGAGTTGTTCCGTTCTGCGCGGATGCAACTTGCCGGCAGTGCATACGCTGCGCGTCCAATCCCGTTCGAGAGCATTGTCATGTCCATGCTTATTATGCAGCAGCGGATGATCAGGGAATTGCAGCAAGGGCTTGCCGTTGAGCCTTTGAAAAGTAACCGCCAAGACGCCGAGGCAAGTATCGAGTTGGATGAGAAAACCTAATAAAAGAAAACCGCAGAGACACAGAGACGCTGAGGATGAAATAACTTCTCTCGGCGTCTCCGCGCCTCTGCGGTGGAAATCCAATGTGTTCATCCACTATCACTGCCTGGCTCTTCGATCTCTATCCCTCAGCGCATGGACTTACGTTCTGGTTGATCGACAACACGGGACAAAAGCGCTGTTGTATGTATCCTTATGTTCCATCGTTTTATATGCATTTGCCGGAGTCTGAAGACCGACGGTTGGCTCTGCTGCTGCCATCGCTGCCTTGCAAAGTAACGATCGATCATCAGGTGCAAAAAGAGATTTACCGCAACGAGGAATGGGATGTCGTCCGTGTGAATGTGCATGATGCGCTGCAGTTGAGCAACGTTGTTCGCCAGCTTGAGCGACAATTCCCGCATTATGTTTTTTTCAACTCCGATATTCTCGTCCCGCAGCTCTTTCTCTACTCTTCCGGACTCTTCCCGTTGGCGTACGGAGAGTATCATATCGACGGGGAAAACAGACTGGTGGGCTGGGATATTGATGACAAATTCGATGCGAAGGAATATTCCCTGCCGGAACTGACAATAATGAAGCTGGCCAACCGGCCCGACTTTATCTCTCCCAAACATCGCAAAGTCTATCAACTGGAAGTCAGTTACGACAATCAAACGTACAGTCTGGAAGACCGTGACCCTGTTGATGTGCTCAATGCGCTCAACCGTCACCTGCAACGCTGCGATCCGGATATTATCCAGACAGAGTACGGTGATGCCATCCTGCTGCCGATGTTGACGCGGTTAGCCGCTGAACACAACGTACCGCTCATGCTGAACAGAGACCCCGCCGCCAACTACTTTACCACACGCGAGTCGAGCTATTTTGTCTATGGCAAAATCGTGCACAAGGACGGCGCGTTCGAGCTGGCAGGACGCTGGCATATTGATACGGCGAACTCCTTCGTGATGGGAGAGGCCAGTCTGGATGGCATATATGAGATCGCACGGATGACGCAGATTCCCGTGCAGCGCCAGTCCCGCTCAACCATCGGCACATCGCTTTCGTCCATGCAGCTCTCCTGGGCGGTCAGGAACAATTACCTGATTCCGGCAAAGAAGCGTGAACCGGAGGGTTTCAAATCGGCGGCGACACTGCTGCTTGCTGATCGCGGCGGGTTGATTTTCCAGCCGAAGATTGGCTACCACGAGCAGGTTGCTGAACTCGACTTCGTCTCGATGTATCCAACGATCATGGTCGAACATAACGTCTCGCCGGAAACGGTGAACTGTCGCTGTTGCACGGAGAAGGAAGCAAAGGAGGTGGTTCCGGAACTGGAGTATACCATTTGCGACAAGCGTGAAGGCATTGTTCCCTCCACGATACGCACGGTAGTGAGGAAGCGGGCGTTCTATAAGAAAGAGAAGAAGCGGTTGAAGAAACTGAAGGATCCTCTCTGGGAGATGTACGACCATCGCCAGAATGCGCTCAAATGGATGCTCGTGACATGCTTCGGGTATCTCGGATACAAGAATGCCCGCTTCGGACGCATCGAGGCGCATGAGTCGGTGAATGCGTATTCACGCGATGCCATCCTGAAAGCAAAGGAGATGGCGGAAGCGAAGGGCTACGAGTTCATCCATGCCATCGTTGACTGTATGTGGATCAAGAAACCCGGAGCGACGGAAGCCGACTACGAACAACTTGCCGCAGAGGTGAGCAAGGCAACCAATATCGATCTCTCGCTTGAGGGCATCTACAACTGGATTTTGTTTCCTGCAAGCAAGATGGACCCGAAACTCCCGACAGCGAACAGGTACGTTGGGTACTACATGGATCGGGAGATCAAGATACGCGGTATCGAAGTGCGGCGGCGGGATACACCCGTGTTCATCAAGAGGATGCAGGGAGAAATGCTCAAAGTGTTTGAGCCAGCGAACAACATTGCCGATGTGGAGGCACTCGTACCGCAAGCGTTGGAGAAGGCAAAGGAGTTCATTGACCTGCTTCGCTCTGGCAAGGCCGATCCGCTGGAGCTTGTCATACGCCGGCACATTTCGCAGGAAGCAGACCAATATAAAAACCGGAGCGCCAGCGCCGAAGTAACCAAAGCACTCGACGAAGCCGGTATCACCCTCGCCCCCGGCGAATCGATTGAGTACATTATCGTTGATGCAAGTGGAAAACGAAAACCCAAGAAAGCCATTCCTCTCGCGCTCTACTCATTTGACGAGGGCTACGATATCGAGAAGTACACCGAGATGGCGTTGAAGGCGGTGGAGACATTACTCCAGCCGTGGGGGTGGAATGTGGATGGGTTGAAGGCGAGAATGACCAGTGAAAGAAGGCCCAAGCGGTAAAATAGATCACTGATAACACAAATGGAATTGATGGACACTGATACATACAAAGCAAATGTCTGACAAATCAAATATCGAATGGACCGATTCCTCCTGTGACCCACATCTCATCGCTGAGTCAATCCATAGCGTCTGCTCAATTACGCCAACCCTCCCCTATTCATGTGATCGGAACCGTATAACTTCCCCTGCTTCGTTCTTTGGGGAACCGACTCTCATTGCTTCTCTCTCACCTTTCCTCTACATTTTTGTGGCTCGCCAGCATTGAGAGGGCGTAGCCCTGACCTTTTTTCCAATTGACTGCATCTCATATGATAGAAAAGAGAACAGACGAAAAGCTCATCACGGCCGCTGCCGGAGGCGATAAATCGGCTTTCTCGGCATTGGTGAAACGGTACGAAGAGACAGTGTACTCGTTCTCGTACAAAGTCTGCAGGGACAAGCAGAAAGCCGAAGAAGCGCTCCAGGATACATTTGTCAATGTGTATCGCAAGCTCGGTTCGTTTGACGGCAAATCAAAGTTCAGCACTTGGCTCTACAGCATCGTGACGAACAATTGCCTGATGAAGCGCCGGAGAAGGAAGCTGGACGACCTTCTCGAATCACTGGATGAACCGCCGGTGAACAACGATGGAACATTTACCCGGCAGATTATCCGATGGGATGAGACTCCGGCTGATGTTCTCATCAAAAAGGAATTTCACAGCCACCTGGACAAGGCCGTACTGAAGCTGCCGGTGGAGTACAGACTCGTGTTCGTACTGAGAGATCTTGAAGGAAAATCGGGCGAGGAAACGGCAACAATTCTCGGGATTTCAGAAGAAGCTGCGAAGTCACGACTGCGCAGAGCAAGAGCATTCCTCAGAACCGAGCTTACACCATACATGAAGCCGAATACAAAGGTGAAACGATGAAGTGCAAAGAAGCCTATCTCCGCATCTGCGACAACCTTGATGCCGATCCGAATTCCGCCAAATGCCGGCAGGTGCTGAAACATCTCGAGAAATGTCCCGACTGCGCCGCGCTGCTCGACTCGGTCAAAAAGACCGTATCTCTCTACAGGTTGGTCTCGACACCACGGATTCCAACAGCAACACACCGAAAGCTTATCAAAACCATCAATATTGCATGGAAATCACGTCCTGCCCACGGCCAACGGAAAGCGCGGTGATCCGCCACATCGCTTGACCCTTTCTTCGGCCGGCTGCATCCTATCTGTGTACAACTTCACGATTTCTCATTTGTCATCATTGGAGAGAATATGAAAAAGAATATGGGAACAACTGATCGGGTTATCAGAACGTTGGCCGCTCTTGTGATTGCCGCCCTTCTGCTCACAGGGTACATCCAGGGAATTGTAGCCACTGTGCTCGGTCTGTTTGCGATTATCTTCCTCTTAACGAGCGCCATAGGGTTCTGTCCGCTCTATCTCCTATTGAATGTGTCCACTTGTAAAGTGCCATCCCCGAAGGCGAAATAATAATGGAGGAAATGGTAAAACATCCGACAGAGATTGTTCAGAAGTACTGCAGAGAGGCGGAGGAGCGCATCATGACTGCCACCTCATCGACCGATGCAATGAGAATCAAGGAAGAATGGTGTACGCGGTTCAGGAAGGAATGCGAGAGCGACCTTCTTTTCAATGCAACTTCCGCGTATCTCGACGGGCTTATCGCAGTGAAATGGAAAGAACATCGACTATGAATACCTGGATGAAACGCGGTCTTTTTGCCCTCCTGGGTGGAGCAGGCGGTTTTGCGTACTACTATTTCATCGGATGCACTGGAGGTACGTGCCCAATTACATCCAACCCGTACATCAGCACAGCCTACGGAGTCCTTATAGGAACAGTCGCCGGTTGGTCGTCGAAGCCGAAATCTCCGGCCGGTATCTGACCCGTTTCAGCACCACGCTGCATCTCATGAATAGCAGACACTCAGGATTGACAATCGAGGGATATAACGAAATGACAAAGCATGCAAGCTTGAAACAGATTGATGGATTAGCGTTTACGGCAAAGGGGGATTCCAATCATTGGGTGATGATGGATGGACCGGTTTCAGTGGGTGGGACAGACGCCGGTTCCCGTCCGAAAGAACTGGTGCTCTACGCCCTCGCCGGATGCACCGGAAGCGATGTGGTGAATATCCTGAAGAAGAAGCGTACACCGCTTCAGGGTTTTGAAATGTATCTGACGGGCGAAGAGGCGGAAGAACACCCCAAAGTATTTACCGATATTCATATCGAGTATGTGTTCTTTGGCGATGCCATCAGCACCCGAGATATCGAGCGTGCGATCGAGCTCTCAACGACAAAGTATTGTTCGGTCTCGGCCATGCTCACACCAAAAGTGAATATCACCCATTCATACAGAATCGAGCCGGCCCGGATCGTTGAGACAACAGGATCGCTGGCGAATTGACATCCGCCAATACTCAGGAAGGAACCGTTCATGCCGATCTATGATTACACATGCAATACCTGTAACACCACATACGACGTGTTCCACAAGGTACGGGAAGTAATCGACGATGTTGTCTGTCCTTCATGTGCATCGAAGGAACATACGCGTTTGATCTCTGCTCCCAATGTTGCAGTCGGGCATGGCGCCTCCGCCAGCAATCTTCCCTCCTGCTCAACCGGTGGCGGATGTTGTGGTGGAACTTGTGATATGGACTAAGAACAATGTCAACACCTCAAATCATACTGTCCGCCTTTGTTCTCCTTGTTGTAGCGCTGTACATCCGGCGCAAGATGCAGCTCAGGGGGTTGACGACCTACTCACCTCAGGAAGTCGCCGAGCGGATAAAGAAATCAGGTTCGCCGATCTTGCTCGATGTGAGAACTCTCATGGAACGGGAGCGAAAGAGTATCAAGGGGTCGTTGCATATACCGCTCCATGAGATCGGACAACGCATGAACGAGCTGGAGAAGCACAAAAACAGGGAAATCATCTGCTACTGTCAGTCGGGCAACAGAAGCATCTCGGCAGCCGCCCGGTTGACAAAACTAGGATTCACGGCTGCAAGCATGAATGGTGGAATCTCTGAATGGAACTCTTCGGGTCTCAAGTAATTACCCTCTGGGCGGGACGCGTATTGCCCGTCGCACTGGGCGCGGCAGGCGGATTTCTGTACTACCGGTTCGTTGGGTGCAAGACCGGAGCGTGTCTCATTACAAGCAACCCCTGGATGAGCACGATCTACGGGGCATTGATCGGATTTTTGATGGTTCGGTGATAACATGACAAGGGATTGGATAATATGATAGAATATGGATTCTCAAAATCGGTCGACATGCCGTTCGACACTGCAGTCGAAAAAGCCACCGCGGAACTTCAAAAGGAAGGCTTTGGGGTGTTGACAATGATTGACCTGCAAGAAACGTTGAAGAAGAAGCTCAACGTCGATTTCAGCAAGTACAAGATTCTCGGAGCATGTAATCCGCCTTTTGCATATCGGGCGCTTCAAGCGGACGTGGAGATCGGGTTAATGCTACCGTGCAACGTGATCGTGTATGAGAAGAACGGAAAGAATGTCGTTGCGGCTTTCGATCCCATGGTAATGACCATGGTGAGTGATAACCCGGCATTGGCATTAGTCGCTACGGAAGTACAACAACGGCTCAAGCGGGTCATCGCAGCCGTCTAATATGATACTTATTCACAACTCACACGCAGAGAAAATCATGACTGAGCATCTGACAAAAGAGTTATTCCTGAAGAAGATATTCAACTACGAGGTGAACAAAGAATGGAAGTTCGAAGGCGACATCCCCGCCGTGATAGACTTCTGGGCGCCCTGGTGCGGTCCATGCAGAATGGTCGGTCCTGTAATCGACGAGCTTTCTAAAGAATACGCGGGAAAGGTGAACTTCTATAAACTCAACACAGAAGAAGAACCGGAAGTCGCCGCTGCATTTGGCATCCGCAGCATTCCTTCAATTCTGTTCGTACCGATGACCGGCCAACCCAAGATGGCGGTCGGTGCGTTGCCAAAAGAAGCGCTGAAGGAAGCTGTTGAAAAGGAACTTCTGGCTGACGCAATAGCCAGGCCGTGATGAGAGACTAGGCCTGAGGCTTCAGTTTCTGGAGTTCTTTTTCCAGTTCCTCAACGCGCGCTTGAAGCGTACGGATGGTATTCATCATGTCCGGAAGCTGTGAGATTGCCCCCTGAATGCGAAAGGCCTCACGTTGTGTATGGGCAGGCGATCCAAAGAATGTCAGGCCTGGTTGGCTGATATTTTGGTGGATTCCGGACTGTGCCCCAATCTTGGTTCTTTCAGCAATATCCAGGTGTCCCGTAATACCCGCTTGTCCCCCCAACATCGAGTTCTTGCCGATGCGCGTACTGCCGGAGATGCCCGCCTGTGCAGCAATGACGATGTTCTCGCCGAGTGTAACGTTGTGGGCAACCTGGATCAGGTTATCAAGTTTCGCTCCCTTCTTGATGCGCGTCTCTCCAAGCGTGGCACGATCAACTGTGGTGTTCGCGCCAATCTCAACATCATCTTCAATCACGACAATTCCTACCTGAGGAATTTTTTCATACGTTCCGTCAGGCAGTGGTGCAAATCCGAATCCATCGCTCCCGATGACCGCGCCGGAATGAATAATCACCCGAGCTCCAATCTGGCATCCTTCACGTACTGTGATATTGGGATACAAGAGTGTCTTCGCTCCAACGTGTACCTTTTCACCCAGAACCACATTATGGCTGATCATTGCGCCATCGGCAATTTTACACTTCTCACCAATCACCGCATGCGCGCCGATGCGGACATCTTTCCCCAGTGAAGCCGAAGGCGCGATGATTGCGGTGGGATGAATGCCGGGTGCAAGGGGATCGTCAGGAGGGTTGAACTGTACAAGAACTTTCAGGAAAGATGCATACGGATCGCCAACGCGGACAAGGGCTGGGAGAGGTTTTTCAGATTTTGCGGGTTTGAGGTCCCGACCAACTATAACGGCGGAGGCCTGCGTTGTATCAAGGAACCGCGCGTACTTGGGGTTGGCAATGAACGTGATTTCCCCGGCATGCGCTTCCTCAATCTTGGCTACCTGGTGAATCTCAGCCGTGTCATCACCTTCAATGTCCGCGTGCAGCAATGTGGCAATTTCACGGAGCTTCATACGGCGTCTGTTGAATGGTGGTCAGCGTCGGAAGGTTTGCATTCGCTGCAGAACCTTCGACGTCAAGTCGTTCTTCTCATTGGCATAGAGCAGCAGGATCTCGCCGCTCTTGTCGATGATATAATCGTACTCCTCTTCCTTGGCAAGTTCTTCCAGTACCTGGAAGAGTTTGTTTTGTACCGGCTTCATTACTTCATTTTGCTTCTGGAACAGTTCCCCGCTCTGGCCGAACTTCCGGTTCCGGAAATCAATGATGGACTGATCCAGCTCACGCAACTGCTTTTCCTGATCGGCGCGCGCCTGGTCTGTCAGTATGAGCTTCTTCTTCTCATAGTCATCAAACTTCTTCTTCCAGTCGTCTTGCATTTTTTGCAGTTCCGACTCCCATCCTGCCACCATCTGGTCCAGCGAGCGCTGGGCATCCACCGCTTCCGGAAGGGCTTGCATAATGGATTCGGAATTAATGTGTCCAATTTTGTTCTGCCTCCAGCCGAGAGAAACCGCCAGAAGAACCACTTCGACAATCGCTTTACGTTTCATCCTAAACCCTCCGTCTCGTGTGGTTACTTACCGCGCTTCAATTTGTCAATGACTTTGAACGTCAGGTCGTGTGTCGGGTCGCCGTACAACAGGATGTTCACTTGATCGGTTTTGTCGAATACAAACGTGTATTTTTCCTCCTTGGCAACGCGCTCAATCCCCGCAAGAATCTTGGTTTTCAGAGGTGTCAGAATACGGTCAGTGTCTTTTGCAAGGTCACCCTCGTTACCCAGCTTTTCGGTGCGATAGGCACGATACTTCTGCTCCATTTCGAGGATCTCGTCCTGGGCAGTTTTCTTCGCCGCCTCGTTCATCAACGATTCCTTTTTCTTGTAATCATCGATCCTCGCCTGGAGATCTCTCTCACGTTTTTCGATCTCATCCTGGATCGGTTTGGTCATAGCATCGATTCTTTTCTGGGCATCCTGGGCCTCGGGTAACTCCTGAAAAATTTTGTTGGAATTCACAAAGCCGATCTTGGGTGTCTGGGCAAATACCGTTGCCACGCCGAAAAGAAGCACCGAAAGAAGAAATGTACGTGTCTTCACAATTACCTCAATTGTTAAATGAACATAAACAATAAATTAGAAACCCCGTCCGAACACAAAGTGGAATCGCCATCCGTCGGCTGCGCCGTCAACCGGATCCACGTCATCGAAGCCGAAGCCGTAATCGAAGCCGATAAGACCGATGGGATTGATCAACAGACGTGCGCCAAACCCCGCAGAACGCTTCAGATCAAAGAAGTCAGCGCGTGAAAGTGATTCATACACGTTGCCGCCTTCTGCAAATCCGAGAATATAGATTGGAATGGGGTTAAGCGCTACAGCAAGCCGTAATTCTGCAGTCTGCTTGGTCATCGCAAAACCGCCAACCACTTCATTGCTGCCATTGCGCGGTCCAATGGATTGGTCATCGTATCCGCGCAAAGGAGTTGTGGCAATAAAACCAAGGCCTGTTCCCCCCATGAAGAACAACTCAATAGGCGGGATGATCGTATCGTCATAAAATCTGGAGAGATATCCATACTGGGAATTCAAATACAGAGCGACCCTGCTCGAACCAAACAATGGCATGTACCATTCCGACTGGAAATTCCATTTATGGAAATCGATGTTACCAGGCAACACGGGTCCTCCCGACATTTCAATAGACAGACTGACATTCGACCCCGAGGATGGAAAGATCGGATTATCCACGCTGTTGCGCGTGATAATTTGCGTAAGACTGACCTGACTCGAACGTCCCTCGGCGTAAATCCCGCGACCATCGGTCACGTTGTTGTGCTGCCCGTTGAGTATCCAGTCACCCCGGAAATAATCGTCCGGCCATTTGAATCTCCGCCCCACGCGAATCGAGCCGCCAGTTTGCTTCAGATCGAACGTATATGCCTGACGAGTATCGAACACACTCACACCAAGCAGCGTTGGTGTGCCGAAGAGCCATGGTTCGGTAAACCCCAACGTGAATGTCCGGTAACTCGTGCTCGTACCGAATTGCCATTCAAAATTCAGCACCTGTCCGCCTCCGCCGGATAACGGGTCGGAGATGAAAAAGTTGTTGATGGTGAAACCAAGAGCCCCCGTCACGCCGAAAGCCCCGCTATACCCGACAGATGCGTTGATATTATCACTCGATTTTTCTTCGACTTCGTAGATCAGGTCAACTGTTTTATCATCCACAAGGCTGTAGTCCGGCCTGATCTTTTCCGGATTGAAGTAGTTGAGCACAGAAATCTGGCGGGCACTTCGTGTGATCGCAGCGCGGCTGAAATAATCGCCGGGCCGTGTGTATAACTCACGCCGGATGACCTTGTCGTGTGTTTTCGTGTTTCCCTTGATGTGGACGTGGCCGACCTTGAATTGATTCCGTTCGTACACCTGAATGTTGATATCAACACTATCATCGGTCACACGCGTTTCGCGCGGTTCGAGATTAAACGTCAGGTAGCCATTGTCGAGATACAGCGAGGCGACATCCGTCTGGGCTTCATTCCCGCGAAGGTTCTGTTCGAACTTCTCGACATTGTACACCTCGCCGGAAGCCATCCCGAGGCGCATATTGAGGACGGTGTCGGGATAAATGGTGTTGCCGTCCCAGGTGATATTCCGGATTTTGTACTGCCTGCCTTCGTTCACCCGCATCAGGATGAACATGTCCTCTTTATTCTCACTGTACCAGATGGAGTCCGAGTGGATTTCCGCATCCCGGTAGCCGTTCTTGCGGTAGAACCCCACGATCATTTTCTTATCTTCCTCGTACTTTTTCCGGTCGAACGACGCGGAAGAGAAAATTTTCCACCAGGCCTTTTCAGAAATCTCATCCATTTCACTTTTCAGGTCGCCGTCGTCAAATGCTGTGTTGCCTTCAAACATGATTTGTTCGACCTGCACTTCTTTGCCCTCATCAATATCAATCTTGATGACAGCACGGTTCCTGTTTGTATCCACGGGTTCCGTCGTTACATCGACCCGGGCGAGAAGATATCCCTCCTCGTCATACAACTTCGTAATCTCTTTCTTGATTTTGACAAGATCGTGCGGCTTGAGGGCTTTGCCCCTGTCAATCGTCACCTTCTTCAGGATATCATCTGTATCAATTTCGTCGTTTCCGGTGATCTCCGTACGCTCGTATCGCGTAAGTTCCTTGAGTTTTATGACGAGAAATACTCCTTCGCCGACTTTCTTGTCGATAGCGATTTCCACGTCTTCAAAAATTCCCACGGACCAGAGTCGGCGTACTGCCTGTCCAATCTGATCACCGGGCAATACGAACTCATCCCCGACCTTCAATCCGCTATTGGCAATCACTGCCATCGGATCAGCCAGGGAATTCCCTTCAACCGAGATTCCGAGAATCTTGTAGACCTCCTGCGGTTGCTGCGTCTGTGCACCGACACGGGAAAGGGAAAACAGATTGGTCCCCAACACGACCAACACCACGGCAAAATAGTTCTTCATCACGAACCCGTCACACTCCTGATTAGCCGGTCGAAGTATCCTTCGCCGTCGGTCTTTTGAACCTGTTCACTCACCATGCCGAACCTGCGTTCCCGGTTCTGGTATTCACTGATCGCTTCGTACAGGTGGTTCCTCCTGAAACCTGGCCAGTATTGCTGACTTACAACAATCTCACTGTACGCGAGTTGCCAGAGAAGGAAATTGCTGATTCGCATTTCGCCACTTGTCCGGATGAGCAGATCAGGATCCGGAACTCCCGCGGTGGACAGCGAGTCGGAAATAAGCGCATCAGTAACTTGTTCTTCAGAGACGCTGCCTGTCTGCGCTGCCTTCACAATCTTCTGGACGGCCTGTGTAATATCCCAGCGACCGCCATAACTCAGTGCAAGTGTCAACGTAAGGCCGGTATTGTTCTTCGTTCTCTCAATATCATCGACAAGCTCATTATGCACATCCGACGGCAAACGCCTGATATCGCCGATGGCTTTCAACCGCACATTGTTCCTGTGCAAACGGTCCGTTTCGTTCTTCAGGGCCTTCAACAGCAGTCGCATCAGGAGCGAGACCTCCTCCTGAGGCCGTTTCCAGTTTTCGGTCGACCATGCGTACAGCGTCAAATACTCAACGCTCAACTGTCCGCACGCCTCAACAATGTCGCGTACAGACTCAACCCCCTCGTTATGGCCCGCAATTCGGGGTAAACCCCGTTGTTTTGCCCACCTCCCATTTCCATCCATAATTATAGAAATATGACGTGGAATCTCACCGGTGCTGCGAAGCTTCTCCTGCACTATCTTATCTTCCCCGGTTGCTTGCTGAGGACCTGCGGACAAAGGTTGGATTCTCCAGTTGGTACTAACGATGGTGGTAAAACGTTCCAGAGGTTGAAAATTGTGTGAAAATCTAAGTCTAATTTGCAAGAAAGTCAAGGTAACCCGGTTCAGAACACTGCGTCAGCACGAAGAGGGCAAATTGACTTTCCCTGTCAAATGGGATATATTCTCTTCGAACTCATTCACTTGGCAGACTTTACAAAGGGGATCACCATGAAGGGCCTTCCGAACATGGCAGGGATGATGAAACAGGTACAACAGATGCAGGAGAAGATGGCCCGTGTTCAGGAGGAACTCGAAACAAAGACCGTGACAGGCGAAGCCGGTGGCGGCATGGTGAAGGTAACGGCAAATGGCAAACAGCAACTCCTCAAAGTAGAAATCGACAAGGAAGTGGTAAATCCGGAGGACGTTGAGATTCTTGAAGATCTCGTCGTGGCAGCATGCAACAAGGCGCTCGAAGAGGCCTCACGCATGGCTCAGGAAGAAATGGCAAAAGTCACCAGCGGCATGTTACCGCCCGGGTTGAACCTTCCCGGCTTCTGATACCACACAGCCCTCGGAGAACCCGGGTGCCTTTGTGTTTTCGCATTGAGAATTGACCACGTTATGCTCTATACTTCAGAGGCCCTGCAACAACTTATCGAAGAGTTTGCCCAACTCCCCGGCATAGGCCGGAAGACAGCACAACGTCTGGCACTCCACATCCTGAAGCAACCCCGTGAGGAAGTCGTGAAGATGGCCAAAGCGCTTGTTGGCGTGAAGGACCGGATACGTTACTGCGCGACGTGCTGGAACATTACAGAGGTTGATCCGTGTGTCATCTGTGCAAGCATTAAGCGCGAGCGCAATCTCATTTGTGTTGTTGAAGAGCCCAACGACGTCATGGCTATTGAGAAGACGAACGACTTTCGCGGACTGTATCATGTGTTGGGCGGATCACTCTCTCCCCTTGATGGCATTGGTCCGGAAGAATTGAAAGTGCGGGAATTACTCGAACGCGTCAATGCTGAAACTGTTGAGGTGATTCTTGCGATGAACCCCAACGTGGAAGGGGAAGCAACGACAATTTATCTCACCCGACTGTTGAAGCCCCTTGGCGTGAAAGTCACACGCATTGCACGCGGATTACCGGTGGGATCGGATCTGGAGTTTGCAGATGAGGCGACACTGAGCAGAGCACTGGAAGGTCGCGTTGTATTATGACTCTGGCAGGAAGGTTGGATTGGTGAACAGGCGGGGCAAAGTTCTTGTTGTGATATTCACTTTCACATGTTCTTCTTGTGGACTGTTTGACACCCGCGATCCGGAACCTCCGTCTGCATCGAATTGCTTCTCGGCACCACAAACCGAACGCGGAGTCGTTCTCGTTAACCTGCAAACCGCCATCGCTCAGAAGTGCGTGGATACGTACACGGCGTGCTTTTCGGGCAGCACCACCGGTTCACAGGCGTTCGTGTTCGTACCCTCTGCCGAAGCACGCGAACAATACGGGGCAGCGCTGAGTGATTGGACCCCTGCAGATGAGGAGGCATATTTCCGGAATCTCGTTGCCAAAGGGATCACCAATGGTTTCGCCAATCTCCTGATTGTCCCGCTGGACTCGGTCATCACAGCAGATTCCGCCGTCTATAATTGTGATTATACGTTTGTCTTCGAGCATACGGAGCAGGGATTCCCCGTGGCGGCGCGAGGGAATTTGCAATTCACGCTTGCACCGGACGGCAACAACATCTGGAAGATTTACCGCTGGACGGACTTCAAGACAACCAACGACATCACGTGGAGCTTGTTCAAGGGAAAGTTCAGCAACTGAGATGCGCACGGCGGCAATCATGACGTTGGCATTCTGTTCTTTGAGCGGCTGCTTCAATCCCTTTGCGCCGGGGCGGGATGAATCACCTGCAGAATCTTCGTGCGACCCGTTAACGATTCCGGGAATTTTCCAGTGTTTTCAGACAGCGTATACATTCCGCGATACCACGGTGTACGGACAACTTCTTGCAGACAACTTCATCTTTGTTTATCGCGACTATGATGTCGGCATTGATGTGACGTGGGGACGTGACGAGGAGATGCGGGTAACGTACGGACTTTTTCGGAACGCACAACGCTTGGATTTGATCTGGAATAATATTGTCTCGACTTCAACAGATTCCACACAAGTCAATGTCGTCCGCGGATTCAATCTAACCATCACTTTTAATCCGCTGGACATCGTACGCGTCGATGGCTACGCAAACATGACATTTGAGCGGGCACGGATCACCGATCCGTGGAGAATAGTCCGCTGGCGCGATGAATCGAATTTCTAGGATGGGACAATGAGTTTTCGATACACACTTAAGGAGAGTTACTCCGGCTTTCAGCGGGCGAAGCTCTCCTCGATCATCTCCGTGTTCACCATTGCAATCTCCCTGTTGCTGCTGGGAGTATTTGCAATCCTTACCATTAATGCTTCTAGGTTTATCGAGGCGCTGCGGAACAAGGTGGAATTGGAAGTGTTCTTGCAGGAACCACTGACGAGGCAGGAGATTGCAGAATTGCAGAAACAGGTTACCGCTCTCGAAGGAGTGAAGACCTTGACATATATTTCGAAGGATGACGCTGCCAGAATATTCAAGCAGGAGTTCGGCGAGGATATCAACAAGGTACTCGACTTCAACCCCCTTCCTCCTTCATTCACGCTCTCCCTCAAAGACGGATACAAGACATCCGTCAAAGTGGAGGAGCTCCACAAACGAATTATTGCCATAAAGGGAATCGATAACGTCGTCTATCGCAAGGCGCTGCTTGAGTTGATCGATAATCGCACAGAGTCATTGCATAATCTCACGCTCGGGCTCGGCGTGCTGGTGAGTCTCTCGGCGATTTTTCTGGTTTCCAACACTATACGCCTTGCGATTTATGCAAAGCGCCGTCTTATCCGTACAATGGAACTTGTCGGTGCAACCGCAGGATTTATCCGGCTCCCTTTTTTAATCGAAGGATTCATGCAGGGGTTGCTCGGCGGAATTTGCGCTTCGGGAGTTCTCTATGTACTGCTCGAGTATGCAGCGCCGTTTGTCTCATTGGACTTCGCAGCCTACATCCGGATGGAGCCAGCGTTCTATACCGTGGTAATCCTCACCGGGGTTGTTCTCGGACTTCTTGGCAGTATCATCTCCATCATTCGCTTCATCCGTTTTGCCCGCACCACCTGACCAGGCAGGGTCATGTTCACGGACCCGTTGATGTACTGACACGATGTGCGTGAGTGACAGATTCAAGGATCAGCACCCCCGCTTGAGTACACTTCACCCGGTATCCTAAACCCGGCTGCATATTCACTGTAAACACAAACGCCCCCGCGTGAAGCTTGACGCGAGGGCGTTGCAGAATTGAGATCAGATCCTTCGCCCGATTCGAACGCAGCAGATCGAAGGACCGAGAAGCGTTACTTCATCAGCACGAGCTTCCGTACTTCGGTGAAGTGTGTTTCCGTTCCGGAGGTCGCCGTAAGACGGTAGACATAGATCCCGCTTGCCAGTGACGAAGCATCGAACGGAATCTCATGATACCCGGCTGTTACTTGTCCGTTCATCAACTCCGCCACCTGCTGACCCAGAACATTGTACACCGCCAGTGTCACGTTCGCGTCCACTGGAAGTGCAAACCTGATCGCAGTTGTCGGGTTGAACGGGTTCGGATAGTTCTGCTGGAGTGCAAATGCCGTCGGGATCTCTGTTGCTTCCGTTCCCGCCGATATCGCTCCGCCCACCACCGGTGGGACCGTGAGTTCTTCCAGCTTCACATCATCAAAACGGTACACATCGCCGTTTGCATCGTAGATACCCATCCAGACACGTAACCGCGCATCACTCACCGTTCCTGCAAATCCCGACGCCACAAAGTCCACCGTATAGGACTGCCAACCGCTTGTCAGGTCACACACAAAGCTCGTGAGACCGTACGACGTGAATGGTGTCGTATGCTTGAATATCGACAACGAGATATCATGACCCGTGTTGCACGACGCCTTGATACTCAGGCGGTAGCTGTTCCCTGCCGTCAGGGTGATGTCCTTCTGGTACAACTGTGTCGTCGTACCCTGTGTCGTGATACTCACCTGCGCTGCATTGGCACCAACGATACCCGGAGTGAGTGACATGGAACCCACACCGTTCGTACTGAACGTCCAGTTCCCTGTTCCTGATTCAAAGCCGCCGTTTACCAGCAGGTTTGTTGCCGGTGGTGGTGGATCTATCACCGTAATCACCTCAGATGTGGTCGGTGTTAATCCTCCCAATACCGCCTTGATCTTCGTCGTTCCCGCCACGGTTGCATTGAACACTGCACTCTTGTTGTCACCACTCGGCACAAGATGGGCCGGCAAAACTCCGCCGCTGATATCCTCCAGTGACCAGGCGGTCGCTGCGACGTTCGCTACAAACACATCCGCTGCCGTACGCGAGATGGCATACACCGTAATCGAATTCCCTGTCTCAATGCTCTGCGCAGGAACAACTCCGCCACTGCCGTCCGCTGCCGTCTCCACACGGATCTTCGTTGCCACCGGTGGCGCGACACTCACCTCCTCCAATATCACGTCGTCAATGTAATAAACTGTTCCGTTGATGGCGTAACCGTTCATGCGGAAACGCAGCCGGGCATTGCTCGGTGTTGGTGGCGGGAAGTTCACCGTCGTGAACTGCACTTCAAACTCCTGCCACGAGGTGGTGAGAGGGAATACCACGTTGTCCAAACCGTAATTCGTATACGGTGCGTCATGACGCTGGACTGTTCCTGCAAGGTCTCTCCCGTTTGAGGAGTATGCCTTGAATGACAGCCGGTAGAGTGTGTTGGATTGCAGTGTAATACCCGACTGGTAGAACTGCACGTTGCTGCCTGTCGTCGTTACTGTCACCTTAGCTGCGTTGCCGCTGCCATTGGCGCCTGGGACCGACTGCACATAGCTGCCTGTGCCATTAGTAAAGTAGAACCACGGACCTGTACCCGACTCGAAGCCAGGGTTGGTGATGACATTAACCGCAACAGGTGGAGCCGCCACGTTAGCAACTCCCAGGAAATACTCGCCAACTGTGCCTCCCTCGCCGGTTACTTTGATGTAGTAGGTTCCCCCGGCCGTCAATCCTGTGGCATTGAATTTCTCATTGCGCCCGTCACCAAGAGGAACTCCGGAAGCGATAAGTGTGGCGCTTGAGTTGTACAGCTCTATGCGTGGGTTGACCGTGTTGACAAACTGGCCCGGTCCGTCAGCAGGCGTGCTGGTCTCGGCATTGATGCCAGCCTCGCCGCCAGCAAGGACAATCTGATACCAATCCGCATTTCCGGCGGTGATAGCGCCCAGCACTCCATTGGTAATTGGCTGCGCGGTGGCCAACAGATCATTGTCTTCAGTGTCGAAGGCCGCGTTTCGGGTGACGACCAGATTGTAATCTATATCTACGCCGCCAGTGACACTTTTCGGATTAGTGTTGGTAACTACGACCGGGGCGAGGAGAACGTAGTAAGTTCCGGCCGTCGGGATAGCGAAGTTGGCAACGACCAGGTCGAGGTTGGTACTTCCCGCCCCACCTGTCGCAATGGGCGTTGAACCATCGGATGCCACCAGTGTCATGCCCAAGCCGCCGGCCGACAGGGCCTTAAGACCTAATGTGACCTTGTCACCCGCACTGAGAGTCATGCTGTACCAGTCTTGCGCGTCAGACAGCGTGCCGAGTACCGCGCCGCGCTGAGCAGAACCCAGGGAGGTGAGCAAGGTCAGGAATGACCCACTGATTGATTGTGCGGTGCCCGCGGTATTGTTGGTAGCCCCAACCACTTTGCCTTCCAGTTCGAACGCAGAGTTGAGGATTGCTTCAAGTGTGTAGCCGCCGACCGATCCACCGGTCCCACTTACGGCGAACCTGTGAACGCCTCCGGAAGTGATCGATCGCGTTTGAATGCCACTGATCTGGCCGGCAGCAGGAGCGCTTGCAAATCCGAGCGAGACGTTGGCCGGATCAAAAAGTTCAATGCGCGGTTGCAAACCGGGAGACGTTGGAGTGAGGATCAGCGAGAGCGTCTGATTCGCATCCAGATTGAGCGTAAAATTATCGACATCACCAGCAAAACTCACGACGCCCGAAATCGACGGATCGTAGACCAGTGAGCCGAGCGGGTTCACCGACAGCAGCGGCGTGGGATAGGACGCGGTCACAAAATCAACCTGATAATCCGCTGAGAAGAGGCTGTTCGGGTCGCCGGACGTGTTGGTGATTTGTCCTGCGTTGATGCTCGCCGTCAACACTCCTTCCACCGAAATTCCGCTGATTGTGAATCGCACTATCGTGTCGCCGGCCAGGACTGTGGCACCGGATACGAACGCACCCGCAATACCCGACAGCGTCAGGTCGCTCGTCGCTACGGACGCCGGATTGACCGGCGCGCTGAAGGTAACGTCGTAAGTGAAAGGGCCGGGGAGTGTGAATACACCGTTCTGGGGCGGCGCAGTGGCCGTAACTGTAAACAAACCTGACACGATCACTTCGTTGGAAAACGAACTCGGCAGTTTATTAAGAGCGGTGGCCTTTGCTTTCACTGTATCGCCTGCCGCGAGCGCTGCCATTCCGGATAGGGTCCATGACCCGCCACCGGTCACGCTTGCAGCACCAACGGAATCCGAATTGACATAAACGGTGATCAATGTTCCTCCGACCGGACTCTTCACCCCGCCTATGGCAATGATGGTTTCAGGTCCGGTACCGGAGACCGAAGTTGCCCCCGCGGTAATGGGGGAGTTTACCACCGGTGCATCCGTAACATCACTGACAGTCAAAATCGCTGGAACGATCAACTGGCCTCCGTTCGCCGCATTGCTGTAGATTTTGAATTCGCAATTGTACGTACCGGCAACCAAACCTGTCGCGTCAACGTCGATGGTCACCTGATCAAAACCACCGGGCGAGACCGACCCCGAAGCAGGTGTGACAGAAGTGATCCAACCACATGGATCGCCGGCGGAGATTCGCACCGCAAGATTATTGTGGAGGTACGCAGCATTGAACGCGACCAACAATCCAACGGTGCCGGTGGCATTTTCAATACCCACGGTTGTGCTGTTGACAGGTGCGTTCACAGTCAGGTATTGAAAGAGTATTGACCCGTCTGCGTTAAGAATTACCTGGAAAGTTTGCGCGGGATTAGGCGAATCGAAGCGTTTGATGCCGGTATATTGCACAATGAACTGTGTATCGGTCGCGAGATAGTGAATTGTTCCTCCGAGCGCTGGATTCAAATCATCCCAGAATGGACAGATGATGTTATTGGGAGTCGCAACAGTGGGAATTGTTGCATTCGTAATTCCAGATGCAACTGCGCCAAAATTGAGGAATCCGTTTGCAGCTATTCTGATGGAGTCTTGAGTCACTCCATAGAACGGGAAGGTCATGCCCAGAGGAATTCTTCCTGTTGTTGCATCATCGGTAAGAACAACTGAGGTACCTGTTCCGGAAATGTCAACCCAGTTGAAAACTGGTCCGCCCGATTCATCGCTGTCAATCCATGAATACCCGAAGCCATCCGGTCCGCCGAAACCATCCGTTACAAATCCCGGAGGTGCTGCCGCAGTCTGGGCTGCATCTCCCTTCTTCTCAGTCTCTACAATCATGGTGTGGTCGAAGAGGAGTTGATGGATGGAATGTTCTGCTTTTGTCCCGAGGAGCGTTTCAGCTTGTTCAAAGAACACATCCTTCGTGACTGGAGCGGCGTTCCTCAAGTCTTCCAGCTTGCCGAGAACATCCGCCGGGACATTTTGTGAACGGAGAGTCTGTAGTGAACGGTCCGTGAACTGGAACATCGGGCCCGGAGTTTCGATGCTGTTTGATCCTGCAATCGATCCAAACACAGGCGCTGTGGCGGGACCCGTGGAAAACGCTGAAATACTCCAATTCAAATCCAATGCACCCGCCGAGGCAATGTTGGAGATATCAATCGTACCGGATCCGGTTCCATTTGGTGGCAAAGTAATATTGAAGGAAGGAGGGTTAACGGAGATTAACGCCGGGCATGTGGAGGTACTCAACGTAAATGTACCGGTCTGGCTGCCCGATCCATGAACCAGGATATGATACGTTGTGCCGCTAACAGACGACCAGGAAACCTGTGACCTTGTCGAACAGAAATCATCATTGCCGCCAACGCATACCAATGTACCGCAGCTTCCACTGAACACCGAAAGTTTGGTATCGTAACTTGCTGCGGTGCAGGTTGAGACGCTCATGACACCGCCGGTACCAACCACAGTGTACCAGACTCCGGGAGCTGTATTGGTGGTGCCACACGTCCCGATATTATCAAATGTGGCGTCTGCAGTACTCCCGTTGACGGATTCTCCGCAATTGATGGCTATGGCATTCGCGCAGAGATCATTCCCGACCGGCACAAACCCTCTTCCCTCAAGACTCACGGTTTCAGTTGGAGTATTGAGCGCATCACTGCCAATATCGAAACTCGAGTTTTGCGTGCCCGAACTCAACGGCGAAAAAGAAACATCAAGGGTTACCGTACCAAGGGAGGGGATGACTGCCGGAAGACCGGGGAGATTACTCGTCGAGAAATCCGCTGCCGGACTGCCGATGCTGTTTACGGTAAGGTCTGCATCTCCGATGTTCTGGATTGTCACAGTTGTGGGTCCACCTGTTTGCCCCACGACGATGGCACCGAAGTTAATGTCTGATGGAAAGACGGCAATATTTGGACCGGCAAGAAGTCCAGCCGGTATCTTCTTGTAGTAGACATTCGGGTCTTTTCTGTCGCCGCCTCCTGCAAGGTTATCCCTGTTGTCCGCCCAGACTACGTGAAAGAAGCCCGGAGTCGCAGCAGCATGATCATAATCTCCCATGTACACGGAATTGATGAAAGAATCACGTCCGAATTCCGGCAGCGATGCAACATCGCTGATGGCAAAACTCGGACTAAATGTTACCGTTGATCCGGCAATGAGGGCCGTGCGGCCATAGAACTTGAAGAGATTGTTTGCGGCGTCTTCCTGACGACTATAGTAGAAAATGCCGAGAGCTGTTCCATCCGGCGTAACAGCAATGGTCGGTTGCCACTGGTCGGTGGTTGTGGCGTCATCGTTGACCGTGATCGGGGTGCCCCATGTTGCACCGCCATCAGTCGACTGTACAAACTGCACATCGGTTTTATCTGCACCGGGTCCGTCGTTGCTATAAGTAACATAGATATTTCCGCTAATCGGGTTAATCACAGCGTGTGGAAACGCGTTACTGCGAAAGCCGGAAGCCGATACTGTTCCCTGCCGGATACCTGTCAACCCGCGATCACCGTTGGTGCCTCCACCCAGACCGGAAGCAATAGTTACTGCAGCCGCGAAACTCACGCCTTGATCCGTTGACTTTCGCACCTTGATTGCATTGTTCACGTCGTCGAAGAAAAACGCGTGGACGGAGTGGTCAGGACCAACGGCAACGAAAGCTCCCTGGACGTTACCTGCAGCTCCAGAAGCGATGAGCACGCCATTTGTCGGCCCGAACGTCGCTCCATGATCTGTGGACCTGTACATATAAATACCATTACCAGTGCCGAAATTGCGGCTGATGAGGTATACATTGCCGTTGCCTGAGCCTGCAAAGTTATCTACCACATGCCACTGCTTGTCCTCGGTGCTGCCGCCGGGAGTTGCATTCACGGGAGCCATCCAGGTAACACCATTGTCATCCGAACGGAACATCTGGATTGTGCTGGTAGAAAATCCCAGAGTTGAAAAATAGATGCGACCAGTACTCTCGTTCCGGGCCATGACGGGATCACCTGCATCGCCACCGGTACTGTTTGGTAATGCACCCCCATCAGTAAAGCTCACTCCTCCGTCTGTTGAATATGACCAGCCGGTAAAGTGGTTGGTGGTTCCGCCGTAAGATCCGGCATCATTGAAGCCGATCACCACATTATTACCAAATGCAAGAATACATGTTTCACTTTGGGTAAAACCGGAAGTCCCGGTTGCACCACCATTGTTGTTGACGAGGACATCACTCGTCCCACTGGACGGTACTACGGAACTTTGCAGGGGGATCTCACCATTTCTTTGCTTTCTCAGGAACTCCTCATAGTCCGCACGCGAGTATTCCTCGCGCAACTCTTTCTTTGCCGGGCCGCCGAGTTGGGCAGCGTTATCCTGGGTGAATGCCGTTCCGGCAAATACAATGAACGAACACACTGCGAACAATGCCGCTGCGCGGGCGCTGGAGAGAAGCTGGAAAAACGTACTCACGAAAACCTCCGTGTGATGGTGGTGGATGGATATCTGGAAAAACTATAGGGAGTTGTGTATTCAACGGGAATGGGGAAGCCCGGAATGAGAATGCAGGAATAACGGAAAACAGGTGAACCAACATAGAACCGAGTTTTCACCGACAGTATTGGGATGATGGCTGACTCAAAAAGAACAGTTTCGTATCCCCGTGCCTCACGCAGAAAACGTGAGCCGGGCTTTAGTACTATCGAATTTCTATCAACGCTTCGTATGGCCGTCGACCAGGCATACGTGACCGAGAAACCTCAACTTAAAACATCAACAACTGATTGTGAGAGAATGAGATTGGCAGATAATTGTAAATCAGTGATGGAGGGATATATATGAGTCCGGGCGCAGCAAACGATCGCCTCAGCACAACTCACAGTACCACTGTAGTCAAAGCAAACCAGAGAAGCAAGATGAGTGACAAGGGATTGAGAAATAAAGTTC
>CAZIHJ010000045.1:0-23783 GCA_964538485.1 uncultured Chitinophagales bacterium
GAAGTCGATTCCCCGGACGGAACTTCTTGAAGAGTCTGTGTTGGTTGAACTGCGGAAACTTGGTGATCAGGGAGAACCGGGTTTCGTTGAAGAGCTTCTTTCGATGTTCGTGACAGACACACCGGGGAGGATTGAGACCCTCAGGCGGGCTGCCGGGATGGCAAACGCGAAAGGGGTACGCGTTACAGCGCACCTGCTCCTCGGGGCTTGCAAACAGCTTGGTCTCGTCGGGATGGCTAGACTCTGTCAAACGCTCGAAGAAAGAGGAGAATCAAACGCAATGGAGAATATTGGAACCGATCTCGACGAGCTTGAACAAATGTTTCAGAAGACAAGGGAACTCCTTGAATCCGACTACATGTACCCGGAGGTCACACAATGAAAATTCTAATTGCAGAAGACGACAGCGTTTCCCGTCTCATACTCCTTACGAAACTGAGGAATCTCGGTCATGAAGTGGTTTCCACAGTTGATGGCAAAGAGGCCTGGCACAAATTCCTTGAGGAGCAACCGCGGCTTATCATCACCGATTGGATGATGCCCACCCTGGATGGATTGGACTTGTGCCGGAGAATTCGGTCCCATGACCAGGAACATTATGCGTATGTGATCATGCTGACTGCGCTGGCCGGAAAGAAGAATTTTCTCGAGGGAATGGAAGCCGGCGTCGACGACTTTCTCACCAAGCCGGTGGATATGGAGGAACTGACTGCACGACTGCGCGTCGCCAAACGAATCCTCACGTTGCAGACGGAAGTACGTCAGCTTGAAGGCCTCCTCCCCATCTGTGCCTATTGCAAGAATATCCGCGACGAGAATAACGTGTGGGAACCGATTGAAGGATATCTCCGTAAGAAAACCGAAGCGACTTTCACGCACGGCTATTGTCCCAGCTGTTACGATATTCACGTGAAGCCTCAAATGGAACAGCTGAAGATCAACAAGACATTGAGGGCAATTGAAGACGCAAAAACCAACGGGTGAGGAACGATTAATTGGGCCAAAAGGGGGAAAGCGGAATTCGAATCGTAGACTGTGAAACGCAGATTAAGCGACTATATTTCTCCGCGCAGCGATTTACTGATAACCTCCGCCTTCGAGTTGACATGCAGTTTCTTGTAGATGTTCTTGATGTGAAAACGGATCGTGTCAATGGAAATATCCATCCGGTCGGCAATCATCTTATAACTTAACCCATCCACCAGTCCGATAACGATCTCCTTCTCTTTCGGTGTCAGCGGCGACTCGATCTTCACGTGGTTTTTTGCACTGGTTGCCGGGTTGAAATGCTCGAGCACTTTGCGTCCGATCTCAGGCGACATGGCAGCACCCCCACTCCGCACCGATTCAATGGCTTTCTTGATTTCGACCAGCGGCGTGTTCTTCAACAGATACCCGGACGCACCGGCACACAGCGAATCGAATATCTTCTGCCAGTCGTTAAATACGGTCAGCATAATGATATCTACGTCAGGATTCTTCTCCTTTATCAATCTCATCCCATCAATGCCTGACATGCCGGGCAAGCCGATGTCCATCAGCATCACGTCAGGGAATTCCTCTTCCTTTACACGGGCGAGAAAATCCTCCACGGATTCTACTGCCAGTTCGCATAACACGTCGCTCTGGCGGCTAAGATATTTGGCGATCCCTTCGCGGATCTGCTGGTCGTCTTCAACAATGGCTACTGTTATCATGTGTTCAATGTCGTTCAATTTGTCCTCATTCAATACTACATATGTATGTGGGAATGAAAAACACTTGTTTCATCCCAGTATCGAACATTTTCTGCATTTTCATCTACAGAGGTTTGGTCGTTAGCACCAATCTGGTCCCTCTGTCTTCCAGCATCTCAATGCTGCCACCGAGCCGTTCGGCTCGCATTTTCATGTTCTTCAATCCGTGACCGGAGAGTTTTGTCCTTCCTCCCAACCCCTTGCCATCATCCTGAATAACAATCGTGAACTTGTCATGATCATTCCGGATAACTATGCTGACACTTGACGCCTCGGCGTGCTTGGCGATATTGTTGATCGCTTCTTTGCAAATAAGATAAATGTTCTCGCGCTTGTCTACCGACACTTTCTGCTTCTGGTCGATACCCGAGTACGCAAACTTGAATCCCATTTGCTTCATCTCGCATGTGTTCGATCCAAAGTCCCTGATCTTGTTCATCAGGTTGGCCACCGTGTCATTCCTAGCGTCAATCGACCAGACGATATCGCTCATGGAAGTCACCAGCTCGCGGCTCTGTCGGGCGATGTTCTTGAGATAATTATTCATCTCGGCCGGCTCGATTCCTTCCTGAATCAACTCGCTCTGTAACGAGATTCTCGTGAGCGATGCACCGATGTCATCATGAAGATCGCTGGCGATGCGAACACGCAGACGCTCGACTTCCAAAAGCTTGTTCACGCGGTAATTATATCCGAGGATCAGGAGCGCAACAATAACAGCAATCACAAGAAGGATAAACCACCATGTTTCCCAGAATGGCGGAGTAATGACGAACATAACGGAAGTGCCTTGTTCATTCCAAACGCCGTCGTTGTTCGACCCCTTCACTCTGAATGTATATGTTCCCGGTTTGAGGTGTGGATAATTGGCGTAGCGTCTCGTTCCCGCCTGCACCCAGTCCTTGTCCACCCCCTCAACCATGTACGCGTATTGATTCCTCTCCGGCGCGGTAAAATCGAGCGCAACAAATTCAAACGAGACCGAGTTTTTGTCATATGAAAACTCCAGCTCATCCCGAAGCGAATACGGTTGCTCAAGAACCTTCATGGAAGTAATCACAACCGGCGGGACAAATGTGTTTTCCCTTATGCTATCCGGATGAAACGACATGGCTCCCTTCTCTCCACCAAAATACATTCTGCCCGCGGCATTCACATAATGCGCACCGGAGAGGAAGACATTTCCCGCAAGTCCATCTTCTGCTTTGAAGTTCTTGAATGTCTCCGTCTTCGGATCAAACCGTGACAGTCCGAAATCCGTGCTGAGCCAGAGATAGCCGTGTGTATCCTTCCGAACACCCTTCACGAAGTTATTCGGCAGCCCGTTTTCCACCATGTAATTCTTGATTGTTTCGGTTTCCGGATCAAACCTCGTTAACCCGCCACCCATGGTTCCGAGCCAGAGTATTCCCTGTTCGTCTTTCAGAATCGAATAAATCCCATTGCTCCTCAATGTGATCAATGGCCGCTTCTCGTCGGCAACAAACTTCCTGAACGTTTCAGTCCCTTTGTCCATCACGAACAAACCTGCACCGTATGAGCCAAGCCAAAGGCGACCGCGGGCATCTTCACATATCGCCCAAATCCCCGCCGATCCGGGATCGATAGAATCGCCGCCAAGATACCGGTACTGGCGCATCCCTCCGGTCTTGGGGTCAAGTCGGTTCAGCCCACCGGTAAACATACCGAACCAGATGAATCCATCGCTGTCTTCGTACATCGACTTGACTTCCTTGTCAGACCCGGTCAGTTGTTTCGCATTCAGCATCGGGTAGTGAACAAATCGTCCGGTACGCCTGTCGAAGCGATCCACTCCGCCGTATCCGCTTATCCACAAATCGCCATTGCGTGACTCCAGTATCGCAAGAACGTTATTGGTGGAAAGACTGTTGCGATCGTTTTCTGAATGGCGATAGTGGGTGTACTTGCCTGTTGCAGGGTTGTACCGGTTGAGGCCACTTTGATACGTTCCAATCCAGAGGTCGCCAAGCATGTCTTCAAAGATGGTATACACTCCATCACCGGAAAGCCCGGTCCCCGGCGTTGCGCGACGCACGAAGTGCGTGAACGAACTGCGTTTGGCATTGTGGCGGTTCAACCCTGCTCGATACGTGGCAAACCAGAGAACACCTCCGCGATCCTCAAACATTCTGGTGATGCGCGAGCTGTTCAGCGATTGAGGATCTTCAGGGTCATGCATGAACCTTATAAAATCATCAGTCTCAGGTCTGTACCGTGCCACGCCTAAATGGAACGTCCCAACCCACAGTGTTCCCTTGTGGTCTTCAAGGATATCAATCACCAGATTCACGCCCAGACCTTGCTCCTTGGTAACAAGAATGAACGTGTCACGGTCTGCAGTGCGACGATACAATCCTGCGTTGGTTGCAACCCAGACGTTTCCCTTTCCATCTTCATGGATGCGATTGACCCAATTATCAAGTTGGTTCACCCGGTCGACTTCATACGTGAGATAGCGACGTTGAGACTTGTTCCTCTTGTCGAGAGCGACAAGTGCCTTGTGGCCAACGGCTATCCACAACGTGCCGTCACGTGCTTCAGTGAAAGCGCTAATGCTGACCGGCTCCAGATCATCAAGGGGAATCCGGGAGAACCTTTTTTCTGCCTGTCCATAAATAAAGAACCCGGAGTTGGTGGCAATACCGACATCGCCATTGGCGAGCACTTCAACCCAGTTAACGGCTTTCGAGCCGGGTGTCCCGTAAACGACATGATTGGGAATGCGGCGGGGGACACTCGAATCCGGTGGTAACGTGCTCAGTCCGGTGCTGGCGCCAATCCAGAGCGTGCCGGAACGGTCCACACAAAGGCCATTGATGGTACCAAGAGACATTGAGGTGGAATCCGTGGGGTCGGGTCTAAAGACGGTGAATGTGTGGCCATCGTACTTGTTCAATCCATCGGATGTGCCGAACCAGAGAAAGCCCGACGAATCCTGCGCAAAACAAAAGACGGTCAGATCGGAGAGACCCTGCTCGAGTGAGATATGATCGAAGCGCATCTCGGTTGGCTGGGCAAAGCCCAACCTCGAACAGACGCATAGGCCGAAAAGGGTCAGAAGGACAACTGAGCGGTGCATGAGAAGATGTTAGGAAGGAATTGGGAGAAACTCAAGGCTATCTCAAATCACAAAACCCAAACAAATCCTAATCAAAAAAACAATTGCTTGTTGCTCATTGGTGATAGCTAATTGATGCCGTGTTGGCTCTCCAACCACCGCTCTGCGTCAATAGCCGCCATACAGCCCGTGCCTGCTGCGGTAACTGCCTGGCGATAGACGCTATCAGCAACGTCTCCTGCGGCAAACACGCCTGCTATGTTGGTGCGCGTGCTGCCGGATTGTACTTTCAAATAGCCAACGGAGTCCATATCGAGCTGGCCTTTGAATAGCTCGGTGTTGGGTTTGTGGCCGATACCCATAAAGACACCATCAGCGCGCATCACGGTTGTCTCGCCGGTCTTGATATTCTTGAGCTTCACTCCGGTGACAGTCTTGCGTCCGTTTTCACTCTTGCCAATAATTTCTTCTACAACCGAATTCCAGGCAAATGCGATCTTCGGGTTCTTCTGCGCCTTTTCTTGCATAATCTTGGATGCACGCAACGTATCGCGCCTGTGAACAATCGTCACCTTGGTGGCAAACTTGGTGAGAAATGTCGCTTCCTCAATGGCCGTATCGCCGCCGCCAACAACAAGGACTTCCTGTCCCTTGAAGAAAAACCCGTCACATGTTGCGCAGGCAGAGACACCATGTCCCATGTATTCCTTTTCAGATGGGAGATCAAGTAACTTCGCCGTTGCGCCCGTGGAAACGATCACCGCATCCGCTGTGTACAACTCTTCATCCGCCCACATCTTGAACGGACGTGAAGAAAAATCCACCTTCGTAATGATCTTGTAGATGGATTGCGCACCAAAACGTAGCGCCTGTTCGCGAAACATCTCCATCATTTCCGGCCCCATGACACCCTTGGGATATCCGGGATAATTCTCCACTTCAGTTGTGATGGTGAGTTGACCACCGGGCTGAAGGCCTTCGAAGATGACCGGACTCAGGTTCGCTCTGCCGGCATACAGTCCGGCAGTGAATCCCGCAGGACCGGACCCGATGATTATGAGTTTATGATGATTGGTTGACATGTTATTATAATCCTTGATTCTCTTCTCTTTGTTTTCTTTCCAGTACAATCTCTACATTTCGCATCAGGCCTTCGTGCTTCGTCCGTTTCATCGCACTGCCCTTGAACTTCGTCGCAAACTCCGGCTGTTGCATCTCTTTCCATTCACTCAGAACCGGAGCAATATTCCATTCGCGCGGTTTGAACGCCTTTTCTTCCGTCTCCATCGAGAGTTTATGATTCCACGGACACACATCCTGGCAGATATCGCAGCCGTAAATCCAGTTCTCAAACTTATTCTTAATCTCCCCTTCTATTTTACCACGATGCTCAATAGTAAGGTACGACAAGCAACGATTTGAATCAACGATGTATGGTTCTGTGATTGCATTTGTCGGACATGCTTCAATGCAGAGCACACACGTACCGCAGTGATCCGTTGCAGGCACATCCGGCTCCAGTTCCAATGTTGTAATGATCTCACCGAGAAACACCCACGAGCCGAATTCCGGCGTAATAACATTCGTGTGTTTTGCAATCCAACCGATGCCCGCACGTTCGGCCCACACCTTTTCCATGACGGGACCGGTATCAACGTAGTACTTTCCCTCAACACCGGGAAACTCCGCTTGCATCCAGGCCCAGAGTTGCTTCAAACGTCCGGTGAGGACGTCATGATAATCATCTCCCCATGCATAACGGGAAATCTTGCCGATGCTTTGTTCCTGCGAATGCTGAACAGATGTATAGTAATTCATCGCAACACAGATGACGGACTTTGCACCCGGAACAATGTTCGCGGGATTACTGCGTTTCTCTTTGTTCCGTGTCATCCATTCCATTGATGCCTGATAGCCAAGGCCCAGCCATTCTTCCAGACGCCCCGACTCTTCATTGAGCGGCTCCACTCGCGCAATCCCGACTTTCGAGAACCCAAGCTCAATGGCTCTTTGTTTTATCCCGTCGGATGTGCCAAACATCTTTTGCTTTTCATTGCTAATTGGTGATTGCTCATTGATCATTCATCTTTACAAAGACACTTTCCCCTTCAATCTTCACCTGGTACACTTTCGCCTTGCCACCACCACTCTTTGCAACACCATTTTCAAGACAAAAGCTCCAACCGTGCATCGGGCATGTCAAGTAGTTGCCTTCCAACGTCCCCTGATGCAACATGGAAAAGTGCTGATGTGGGCAGATATTGTTGATGGCGTAGAGTTTTCCGTCAACGCGCCAGAGAGCAATCTCTTCACCATCGATCTTCACCAGCTTGCTGCGGCGCTCCGGAATCTCGGAATTCCTTGCTACACGTACGAATTCCATGCACAATCCTCTATACAAATAGAACAACACTGAGTTCCCGATTGAATTGCCGGGAAGGCGGCTTTGCCATTACATTGCAATCGGGGTATCGAGGACAAATCCCTTCTCGGTTCTCATGACACGAGCTGCCGCGGTGACCGGGTCATGCTCAAAGAAAAGGATCCAACTTTCCTCCACTGCCTGTGTGAGGATTCGCCTCTTTTCTTCGAGGGTCACCAGCGGGCGAAGATCGTACGCCATGATCCATGGGAGGTTGACATGCGAAGTGGTCGGCATGAGGTCGGCACAATAGAAGAGCGTGGTTCGACCGTCTGAAATGACGGGACATTGGAGTGCGGTGGTGTGGCCATTCACAATGCGAACACTAATACCGGGGAAGATCTCTCCTTCGCCGTCGGTATGGTCAAGCAGTCCATGGAATTGCAGCGGCATAAAGTCTTCTTTGAAGAAACTTGCCTTGTCCCGCTCGGTCGGGTTATTGGCAGCACGCCAGTGTTCACGTTGCACCCAGTACTTTGCCTTCGGGAATGTCGGGCGCACCTCATCTTCCACCATGACCGTCGAGCCGCCCGCATGGTCGAAATGCAGATGTGTCAGAATCACGTCGGTAATGTCGGCTGGTGCGAGGTTGTACTTCTTGAGAGATGAAACGATATCAAAACGTGATGTATCGAACTTATAGATCGCTGTCAGTTTCTCGTTGTACTTTGTCCCGTTGCCGACATCGACGAGAATTTTGCGGTCATTGCCGACAATGAGCAACGCACGCGCTGCCATATCAATGCGGTTTTTGTCATCAGGAGGGTTGGTCTTCTCCCACAGGGTTTTCGGGACAACACCGAACATCGCCCCGCCATCGAGAGCGAAGCTGCCGGTTTCAATTGCATGGAGTTCGTAGGGACCGATTTTCATGGTTGCGATGTTGGAGATTGCCACAAAGTCACTAAGACACCAATTTTCACGAAGGGCTGCTCATTTTCCTAGAGAATCATACGTTTTATCCCGTGTTTAATCAGCGGGACGTTGAAGTTGATCAAATACCCAAGCCGTTTGCCGGTAAGTTTGAGGTGACTGAGTAGTTGAGCTTGCCACACGGGGTTTACTTCATCAACAGCTTTTAGTTCACAGACCACTAAATCATCAACAAGCACATCAAGCCTCAGACCCTCCGGGAAAGAGATGTTGTCATAGACAATCGGAATATCAAGTTGCCTTTTCACGGTATACCCGCGCTTTGTCAATTCATGACAGAAACAGACTTCGTATACTTTTTCCAGTAGGCCAGGACCGAGTTCTCTGTGAACCGTATACGCAGAGTCGACAACCGCGCTACCAATCGCCTCTTCTCTTTCTGTCAGAGGCTCAAAGTTCTTTGTGTCCACTTCGTGCCTTGGTGTCTTTGTGGCACATCCTCATTAAAAAAGGCCGGCCCTGCGTACCGCAGAAAACCGACCTTTCAAAATTGCAGACAGTTTCTTTCTTCCTACGCCGTCTTTCTGAAGTGCGAGGTGCCGGCGGTCAATTCCGGAAACTCACGATCAGGGTGAAGTATGCGCGCACGCTCGAAGAGCTGTTCCTCGGTTTCAACATTGTTGGGGTCTGGAACACAGCAATCGACCGGACACACTGCCGCACATTGTTCCTGATCGAAATGTCCTACACACTCGGTACATTTCTCGGGCACGATGTAATAAAAATCATTGGAGATGGGGTCGTACATCTGTCCGCCATACTCAAACTGGACGCCGCCGGCATAGATGGCGACATTCGGGCATTCGGGCTCACATGCGCCGCAGTTGATGCATTCTTCCGTGATCATCGTTGCCATGCGAATCTTCCTCCGTAATTAAAATTCTGCCAGTTCAGGAATCACTTGATCGTATCTGTGGAATTCTTGACTCATCGAATACCGTTGCTTCACCGGTCAACAACATTTGTGATTCATGCAGACAGTCCCGCACTCGCCCGACAAATTGCAATGTGTCAACACCGTGAAATGCCGGAAGATAGTGTTCCAGCTTTGTCAGGGCTTTGGTGAATTGACTGCAAGCGCCTTTGTAGTTGTTATTGCCGAGATGGTAAAACCCAACCGCGGTTTGTATCAGGCCCTGATAGAAAAGCCGATGACTTCCCGAGGTTTCCATCCACAATTCCTCCCACGTGTCATGCGCCTCGAAGAAATACCTGCGGTTGAATTCCCCAATACCCCGTTCAAAGAGCCCTTCCATCTGGCGTGTAAACTAAGAAAAAGCACCGGGAATTGCAAGATCCGGCTCTCCCTTCAGGATAAAATATGCGCCGCGAGCACGCGAATGGAGGAACATTCCCTTGTTTCATCCGTAGAGAAAACTAGGCAACTGGAGGATACCATGGACACAACACTCTTGCAATACCTGAAAGAGAGCATTATGCAGCAGCGGGAGAATCTTGTCGAGTGGCTCAACGGCACCCCTGCTGACGTGAAGCAACTGCGAGTCGGGTCATCGGGAGAGCAAGCGGTTCATGACAGACTCCGCCTGCTGTCCGCCGCGTTGCAGAAAGCTGAAGAAAAGACTCTCGGACTCTGCGAGGTATGCCACGACTATGTCGAGACAAGTCGCCTTGAAATGGACTACACAGCTTGTGTCTGTATCGAACATCTCACCGGCAAAGAACGATCAATGCTGGAGAATGATCTTGAGCTGTCTCAAAAAGTTCAACGGGCACTGTTGCCGCAAGGCATTCCAAAGATCCACGGATTGGAAGTTGCTGCGTTCAGTCGACCCGCGCGTATTGTGGGAGGCGACTACTTCGATTTCGTGCGTATGAAGGATGGATCCCACGCAATCGTCATTGCTGATGTCATGGGGAAAGGCATGCCTGCCAGTATGCTTATGGCAAGTCTGCAAGCTTCGCTACGCATCATTGCTCCGGAGAGCGCTGAACCTGCGGATGTTGTTTCGCGATTGAATCATCTCTTTAACCATAACATCCGGCTTACCAAATTTGTCACTCTCTTCCTTGCCCGGTACGATGAGAACACACGTGTCCTTACATACTGCAACGCCGGCCACAATCCTCCACTCGTTCACCGCACCGATGGATCCGTCGAAGCATTACTCCCGACCGGTGCGGCAATCGGACTTATTGAACAGACGGACTTTTCACAGGGCAGAATCACACTTCACCCTGGCGACCGCGTTTTAATGTATACCGATGGCGTGGTGGAGGCGATGGACAATGATGAGAGACTGTTTGGCCAGGAGCGATTGGAAAAACTTTTGGAACAAAACCCCGGGAGTTCAGCCCACAATGTGATCCTCTCCTTGAAGGAACAACTTCAGAAGTTCTCAGGGGTAACCACACCCGAGGACGACACAACTATCATTGCGGTCAACGTGATAGAATCTTTGCACTATTGACCGTGACGGGATTTGAGAAGGGTCACCGTGCTTTCTGTTGCTGGGACTACTCAAGAATCGGACTGAGCCACCTTTCCAATTCTCCGATCTCCATTGCTTTGCGTTTGGCGTAGTCTTCCAATTGATCCCGCTGAATTACTCCAACCCCAAAATACTGGCTCTGCGGGTGACCAAAATACCAGCCGCACACTGATGAGGCGGGGAACATCGCCAGAGATTCCGTAAGGGTAATCCCCGTTGTCTCGGTCGCTTTGAGCAAGTCGAAGAGCTTGTATTTCTCCGTGTGGTCAGGACACGCGGGATATCCTGGTGCAGGACGTATGCCAGAGTATTTTTCTTTAATGAGATCGTCTTTGCCAAGGCGCTCGTCTTTTGCATAACCCCAGAAGTCCTTGCGTACCTTTTCGTGCAGACATTCGGCGAAGGCCTCTGCTAACCGGTCTGCTAACGCCTGCAACATGATCTTGTTGTAATCATCATGAGCTGCTTCAAACGCTTTGATACGGGGCTCAATGCCATGCATGGTGACTGCAAATGCGCCAATGAAGTCCTGTTTGTTCAGTTCCTTTGGAGCAATGAAATCAGCAAGCGAGAAATTCGGCTGGTTTGTTCCCTTCTGCATTTGTTGTCGCAGGAATTCCAGCTTCACCGTTGATTTTTGAGTTTTGACTTCAACTTCATCATTGGTACTCGTTGCTTCCCACAATCCAATTACGCCTTTGGCCGTAAGCCACTTTCCTGCAATAATCTTATCCAACAGAGCATTGGCATCGTTATGTAATTTCGTGGCTTCGACCCCGATCTTGGCATCTTTCAGAATGTCCGGGAAGTTGCCGTGCATTTCCCACGTAATGAAGAACGGCTTCCAGTCGATGTATTGTCGCAGCTCTCCAAGATCATAATTGTCGAACGTCTTCGTGCCTGTGAGAGTCGGGACAACTGGTGTAAAGTCATTCCAATTAATTTTCACCTTGTTCTTTTTCGCTTCCGCGTACGGCAAATAGGTTTTGGCAGACTTCTTACTGTCAAACCCCTCTTTCAGCCTGACGTACTCGGCTTTTATTCCTCTCAAGAATTCAGGTTTCTGTTCCTTGCTCAGCAGGGAGCCAGCAACGGTCACGCTTCGTGAAGCATCGAGCACATGTACGACGCCGTTGTCATATTCGGGGGCAATCTTTACAGACGTATGAATCCGTGAAGTAGTGGCGCCGCCAATCAACAACGGTTGTGTCATTCCTCTGCGCTTCATTTCCTTGGCAATATGTACCATCTCATCCAATGATGGTGTAATCAATCCGCTCAAGCCGATGATGTCCGCATTCTCTTTTTGGGCAGTTTCCAGAATCTTGTCCGTCGGCACCATGACGCCAAGGTCAACGATATCGTAGCCATTGCAACCCAACACAACACCGACGATGTTTTTGCCGATATCGTGAACATCGCCTTTTACCGTTGCCAACAGGATTTTAGCGGCGCCAGCCCCCTCCTGGTTAACAGTGCCGGCAGCGATGTGTGCCTGTTTGCGCTGTTCCTTCTCTGCCTCGATGTATGGCGTAAGAATCGCTACGCTCTTTTTCATCACCCGCGCACTCTTCACCACCTGCGGCAAAAACATCTTGCCCGCGCCAAACAAATCCCCTACGACGTTCATCCCATCCATCAGGGGGCCTTCAATAACATCCAGTGGCTTGGGGTATTTCTGACGGGCTTCTTCTGTATCAGCGTCAATGTACTCCGTGATACCGTTAACGAGCGAGTGCTTCAGTCGTTCTTCCACACTGGTAGTACGCCACGTTTCATCCTTGATTTCAACTTTACCCTTTGCCCGCACTGTTTCGGCGTGGACGATGAGCGCTTCGGTTGCGTGATTCGTATCGTTGTTCCGGTTCAGCAGCACGTCTTCACAAAGCTGTCGCAGTGTTGGTTCTATTTCATCATACACTACCAACTGTCCCGCGTTGACGATCCCCATATCCATACCGGCCTTGATGGCATGATACAGGAAGACAGAGTGCATGGCTTCACGGACATGGTCGTTACCACGGAATGAAAACGAAACGTTGGAGACCCCCCCGCTCACCTTAGTCAGCGGCATCAAGCGTTTTATCTCTGCCGTGGCTTCGATAAAATCACGGGCGTAGTTATTGTGTTCTTCGATGCCGGTTGCAACGGCAAAAATATTGGGATCGAAAATAATGTCCTGAGGATTGAACCCAACCTGTTCAGTAAGGATTTTGTATGCCCGCTGGCAGATTTCCACTTTGCGTTTTTTTGTATCGGCTTGCCCCACTTCATCAAACGCCATGACCACAACGGCTGCACCAAAGCTCTGGCAGATGAACGCCTGATGGATGAACTTTTCCTCTCCTTCTTTCATGGAGATCGAATTCACAATACACTTGCCCTGCACGCACTTCAATCCGGCTTCAATGATCTCGAACTTGGAGCTGTCAATCATGATAGGAATGCGGGCTATATCCGGTTCACTCTGCAGAAGATTCAGGAAGGTCGTCATGGCACGAACCCCATCCAGCAGGGCGTCGTCCATGTTCACATCCAGCACCTGGGCCCCACTCTCAACTTGCTGTCGCGCTACGGTGAGGGCCTCTTCGTACTTGTTCTCTCTGATAAGCCGGGCGAATTTCTTCGAGCCGCTCACATTGGTGCGCTCACCAATGTTCACGAAGTTCGTCTCGGGACGAACCACCAAGGGTTCGAGACCGGAAAGGCGTAGGTAGGGCTTAATGGCGCTCATGAGTTAGATTCTTGATTCGAGCTTCCGAGAATTGCTGATTGCTCATTGATCATTGCTATAGTACTTCCTCCAGAACCGGCAATTGCCTCGGAGCAATATTTTTTACATGCTCTGCTATCTGTCGAATATGGTCCGGTGTTGTGCCACAGCAACCGCCAACGATATTCACAAATCCCTCTTGAGCCCATTCCTCCATGAAGCGCGCAGTCTCGTGCGGCTGCTGATCATACTCGCCCATGGCATTCGGTAATCCGGCATTCGGATAAGCAGAGACATAGCACGACGCGAGTTGTGATAACTCTTCGATGTGTCCACGCATTTCCGCGGCACCCAATGCACAGTTCAAACCAATGCTTATCGGTTTAGCGTGCATGACTGATGTATAGAACGCTTCGAGTGTCTGGCCGCTCAGCGTTCTTCCGCTTGCATCGGTAATGGTGCCACTGATCATCACCGGTAATTCCTTCTTCCCGGTTTCGCGGAAATATTTCTTGATAGCAAAGATGGCACCTTTTGCGTTCAGTGTATCGAAGATCGTCTCAACAAGAAGAATGTCCACCCCGCCGTCAACCAAACCGGACACTTGTTCATAATACGCAGCGGCGACTTCATCAAACGTGACGGCGCGGAAGCCGGGGTTGTTGACATCCGGAGACAATGATAGTGTCTTGTTGAGTGGACCCAATGCGCCGGCAACAAAGCGTGGTTTCGATGGGTCTTTCGCCGTGTATTCATCGGCAGCAGCTCTGGCACATTTTGCGGCTGCCACGTTAAGCTCGTATGCCAGCGATTGCATTTCATAGTCGGCCATAGCAATTGCAGTGCTACTGAAGGTATTCGTCTCGATAATGTCGGCGCCGGCTTCAAGATACTCTTTGTGAATGCCGATAATAACTTCGGGACGTGTGATGGAGAGGAGATCATTGTTCCCCTTGACATCGACGTGCCAGTTCTTGAATCTCTCGCCGCGGTAATCGGCCTCCTGGAGTTTGTGGCGTTGTATCATCGTACCCATGGCACCGTCGATGATCAGTATTCTCTCGTCAAGTAATTGCCGAAGTGTCTTCATGATTCATACCTGAAGTTGTTGTGATAACTAAAACAGCAACGGCGAGCGATCCGCCCGCCGTCGAGACTCTCTATGAAACTCACGGCTGGTTCAATTACTCGATACCATTTCCGGAATGATGCACGAGACAAATGCCAGTGAGTATAAGGCAAATCCGTTGCCATTCGTACTGAGCTTCAGCACATGCTCACCATATTCCCTGTTCTTGACGAGACTGAACATTCTGGGTTCATCCACTACAAAAAAACTCATGCCATCCCTGTCAATCCGGATATCATCACCCTTGTTACTACTGGTGAGTGATTGTTGATCCTGGGTGACAAACACCCGGATGCCGGCTTCCCCCTCGGGTTTGATGACTGCATTCACCTCAAGAGCATGATAACTCAACATGATGTGTCCGTCCGTCCCATCGACCTGGATCAGACGAACACTGTTTCGATCATTCAACCAATTCCCGTCAACGTAGAATCGTCCGTCAATGTATATCTCCGGATCCTTGTATCCCACAATCGACTCCGGACTGTACCCTTCCACGTTGCCAAGAGTTCCTCGCACGTAACCAGTGTACAACTCTGGTGTTACACGGTAACATATTGCACCGGACCGGTCTTCCTCCCTCAACGGTTCCATTGGGAGCGGCAATTCCTCATCGAGGCCGGTGTCATAGAGAAGTGTCTGGATAGTGTGTTCGACCACTGAACAGTTGCCTTCACCCGTACTCTGGTAACGAATGTATCCATGTTTGTCAATCAGGTAAATCGATGGTAATTCTCTGCAGCCATATCGTGAGGCAATGAGACTCTCGTTGTCCATCACCACCGGATAAGTCATACCAAGCCGTGCAATCGCTTTCCGGACTTCTTCAGGATTTCTCCCGAAAGGAAACTTCGGCGTGTGTACTCCCACAACAACCAATCCGTATTGTTCATATTTCCGGTTCCATTCCTTGATATAGGGAATGGTTCTGAGACTGTGTACACAGGTATAGTCCCAGAAGAACACAAGGATAATTCTCCCCCGCAGGGCAGAAATGGGAACCGGCTCGGAGTTAAACCAGAAATCTCCGTACAACTCGTGGGCTTTTACGGTATGTGGACGAATATCCGTCATGATATTCACATCGCTCCATTTGAATACACAGAAAATATATTCAAAGAGCTTCTGAATTGCAAGGAAAGGCCAAAACGACAGATCCAACAGAAGATTGAGACAGATACTAGGCAGGGACAACAATTCCGCGGCATTCGCCGAAACCAATACGCCGGAATCCGTCGCGCTCACAATAACCCCGCATAACCACCTCATCGCCATCGTGAAGGAAGCGCCTCTCCTCACCCGTAGGAAGACTGATCGGTTCCGTACCACGCCAGGTCAACTCAAGCAAACAGCCACGTGATTCTTTGCCTTGACCGGATACAGTACCACTTGCCAGCAAATCTCCTGGCCGAAGATTGCAACCATTGCTTGCATGGTGAGCAAGCAATTGTGCAATCGTCCAGTACATGTCGGCAAACGTCCCAACGCTAAGACGCTCTGGTGTACTCCCCTTTTCCCGCATCTGTTGTGACGAGAGTAAGACTTCCAGGGTGAGATCAATTCCGCCATGGTCTTGATTTGAGCGCGAGGAGAGATATGGTAACGGCTGCGGATCTCCCTGAGGTCGCTGAAACGCTGCGACACGAAAAGGTGCCAACGCTTCGAGTGTCACCACCCAAGGAGAAAGCGTTGTGGCAAAGTTCTTCGCAAGGAAAGGGCCAAGTGGTTGATACTCCCATTTCTGGATGTCGCGGGCGGACCAGTCGTTCACGAGACACAAACCGAAGATATGATCTTCTGCTTTTGCTATATCGATTCGCTCGCCGAGTTGATTTCCGGGCCCAACGAACATCCCGACTTCCATTTCATAGTCTAATTGTTGGGATGGACCGACAACAGGCGCAGGAGCACTGTCGTCTTTTGTCTGCCCGCTTGGACGACGAACAGACGTTCCGCTTGCGACAATGGACGATGAGCGGCCATGATAACCGATAGGAACATACTTGTAGTTTGGCAACAGAGGATTGTCAGGACGGAACATGCTGCCCACGTTTGTTGCATGATAAATCGAAGCATAGAAATCCGTGTAGTCACCGACAGTTGCGGGAAGAAGCAACTCAGCCGCTACGATTGGCAGGAGATACGACTCTGCGCGCGAGCGGTCTGGCGAGCCGGATCGGAGCAACTCACTCAGTCGCTTTCGCAATGCAGACCAATGTTCGCCACCAAGAGCCATGAGCGCATTGAGCGATGACCCGCTGCACGCCTCCGCTGCACGCGCCGCAAGTCCGGTGAACAGACCGGCTTGCATGCATCCGGTAATATCAAGGATCTGATCTCCGATGGCGACGCCAATCCGGCCGGACGAGTTCTCACCCTTTTTTCTATAGACACCGAAGGGAAGATTCTGAATTGGGAAATCGGTATCCCGAACATTTGCAGATTCCACCCAGGAGACAAGCTCCGGATTGTGTGTTTCGTTGATCATAGAAGTCGGAGTCTGTGGAGGTCATCAATCGGCTCGGTAAACGAACAGGAGCCAAATGAGAGAGCAAACCTTGTGCGCGCAGAGTTTAATTGATACGCAGAAAGCACGTTGCCTCGCCATGAAACACTCTCATCGGCAAAGATAAATGCCTTTGCATCCTCTTCAAGCAAAAGTCGTTCAATGTCCGAAACGCCCATGCCGTTGTGGGCAAACGCAGCAGCGAGGAAGACATTGATGAATCCATACATGATTCCGGTAGGACTCTCCTTCTCATACGTCAGCCGATACGTTGCGCGTATTGGATGGTGTAAACCTGCTGTCGCCTTGAACATCACATGCTCCTTGGCGCACAGATGAATGAACCGCGCAAGGTCAGCACTCGGCGGGAAGGCATCCCCGGTAACTCCGCCCGTTCTGACTTTTGCACGAGCGCCCGACTTTTTTATGGCGGAAAGCATCACAGCCGTATCGTCATTGATCGGGATTTCAAAATAGAGCGATACGCCCTCATCGTGCGTCCGTACTGCAAGTTCAATTGCCGAGGGGGTTGATGCTTTCAACTCAACGGTATCAATCACCATGGAACCGGAATGACGCTGATTGAATTGAGCGATCTGCTCCTTCTCTGATTCAATATCATTTCCACCGAGCACACTTAGACGCCATTGCATCGTCCGGCCTGATTCAGGGAGCGCCTCGTGGGCGACTTCAAACTCTGAGAGTCGTGACATGGGGACGATAAACCGCCCGAGCATCGGCGCATTGCCGGAAGAAAGGTACGAGGCATAGTTCTTTACTGCACCGGACATGTCATGTCGTGCCGGAGGGAACAGTCCGGCGTAGTCAATAAGTCCGTTGAGAAGTGTCTGGAGAGATTTCATTTTGAGCTTATACTCCACTCCTGAATAAACCACACATCCGATCTCACTTCCTCCCGCCATTCTTTGCTAAACGTATCATCAAGGTACTTGAAAATCACCCAATTATACTCCCTTATTTGTTTACCGAGTGGCGGGGTACAACCAAAATCACTATAGTTTACTCCGTACTCATCCTCGAAGTCCTCATCATCCGATGTTAAAATCCGAGCTTCCATTCCTCCATGCATCAGAATCCTTGGCGTGCCACTTTCAATATCCAACCGCGCAGCTATGGAGTCCACACCATCCCTCGTCAGAGAAAGCTTCAGTTCATGTCGCTCCCCGATGTCCACTCTCACACGTTTCACTTCCTCGGTTATGTAGCCGTTGGCAGTAACTCTCAGCGTATAAAATCCGGGAGTAACATTTCTCATGCAAAAACATCCAACGCTATCGGACACGGCCTCTTTTCCGCTCCCAATGAGTCCGATCCTTGCATCCTTGACCGGGGTTCTGCCAGCCATTACGATACCTTCGACAGTCCCGACCAGTTGAGCCCGGAGGTTGTGCAAGGGGAAAAGTAGGGATGCTGCTAGAATCACAATTGAAAACCGTCTAGACATCTCTTCTTTCATCAGCTGTTTCACTGCGCAGGTTGCATTAAGAACAATTTTACACACCGAAGTACTCAGGTTCATTGCCCGGCTTCCATTTGATATTGCACCCGATGCTCGGTCGTTGGTTTGGATCGACGGGTTTGCCGGACAGCACGGCATCAAGTGCAGCACGGAGATCTTTCCCCGTTACCGGGATGTCGTTTCCCCGCCGACTATCGTCCAACTGGCCACGATACACCAAACGCATGGACCTGTCAAACAAATATAAGTCGGGTGTACAGGCGGCGCTGTAGGCCTTGGCTACTTCCTGTGTTTCATCATAACACAATGGGAATAAAAAACCAAGTTCCACAGCCATTTCCCTCAAGCTCGAAGGCGAGTCATCCGGATAGTTGTCGGCATCATTCGAGCTAATGGCAACGATGCCAACGTCCCGGCTTCCATAGTCCTTCCCAATGCGGACAAGTTCATCCTGAACGTGCTTCACATACGGACAATGACGACAGATGAACATGACGAGCAGGGCGTTCTTATCTTTGAACGTCGCCAGTGAAATGGACTTACTTGACACGACATCCGGGAGATTGAAGTCCGGTGCCGTTGTGCCAAGGTCAAGCATTGTTGAGAGTGTGCGGGACATGGGGTTTGTCCAGGACTATGGTCTGTGTTGTTACTTTCTTTGGAAGAAAGTAACCAAAGAACTTCCGCAATCGCAACCCACAACCTCAGGCTACTCTCGCTCGCGTTAAAGACGATTTCATCCATCGAATGTGAATGAAGAACAATACCGCTCACACTATCGATGAAATCGCAAAGCTCGTCTGATTCTCCCACCTACAGCCTGCGATTGCGGCGACCGTTTTCATCTTTCGTTCAATGCGGGAATAGCCGAATATCAGGAAGCCTGTTTCGAGTACGCTTTCTCTATCCGTCGATCCGGGATGAGCCACATAATGGCAACGGAAACATAGAGGGCACCGGAGATCCATGAGTCTACAAATGCAAACAAGATCGCCGCGGCATACACGACCACAGAGATCCGGCCTTTTACGTCGCTCCCCACCGCGGTCGCCAGCACGGAGTCATCACCGTGATGCGCGATGAGCAGTCGGCTCAGGATGTAATAGGCAACGCCTGCGCACATCAACACAACGCCGTAGAGCGCAATCGGCAACGGTGCGAAGTGGTTTTCTCCCATCCAGCCGGTCACAAACGGAATCAACGACAGCCAGAAGAGCAGGTGCATGTTGGCCCACAGAATGCGTCCGTTGACGCGTGAGCATGCCTGCAACATGTGGTGATGGTTATTCCAATAAATGCCGAGAAAAACAAAACTGAGGGTGTAGCTGAGAAAGACAGGAATAAGAGGAAAGAGATCGGTAAGCTGGTCGCCATGCGGCACCTTCAATTCCAATACCATGATCGTAATGAGAATGGCGATCACTCCATCGCTGAACGCCTCCATTCGGCCTTTGTGCATTTATCATCTCCGATTGAGAACCTGTGTGAGTTTGAGTAACACCTGCGCTCAATGTACTTCAAAAATTCGCGCCAATCAACAGGAACAAAAGCCTTGCGAAGGAAACCATGCATTGAAGAGTTCCCTGTAGAGACGTTCAATTGAACGTCCTTACAACATGTCATATCCTTCCCTCAATCTCCAACAATTTCTGCTTGCGCCACAACCCACCGCCGTAGCCGCCAAGCTCGCCGTTCTTGTTGACAACGCGGTGACAAGGAATCACAATGGCGATCCGGTTCAAACCGTTGGCGTGGCCGACTGCTCTCTGAGATTTGTCCGAGCCAATGCGTTTCGCAACATCTTCATACGAAGCTGTCTTGCCGTATGGAATCCTAAGCAGTTCTTTCCATACCCGTTGCTGGAATTCCGATCCCGGTGCAACGGTTTTGACCGAGAATTTCTTCAACTCACCTGCAAAGTACGCCACAAGTTCACTGCGCAGTGTTTTTATGAACTCATTCTCACCCGGCACAATCGCGCACTTGAAGTGTTTGCGCAGCGTTGCAAACTGCGCATCGAGCATCCGGCGGTCGGTGAACTCCAGCAGACAAATTCCCCCCGAAGTCGCCCCCGCAACCAGCGCCCCCAACGGACTCTCGATCCACGCCGTCACGATGCAATCGCTGTCGCGACTCCTTCCCGGCGCATCACCAAACGTGCGCACGAACGCATCACGGAATCCGCTATGTGAATTGAAACCATAGCCGAGCGCCACATCGTCCAGATCATCACCGCGACGTATCTGCTCAAGCGACTTGCCGAGTCTGCGGCCACGGCAGTATGCCTGGAACGTCATGCCGTATGCTTTCATGAAATAGCGGCGGGCACGCGACGGGTCGACTTCTATCGAGCGAAGGAAAGCGTCTGAATATCGCGCTGAAGGATCGCGTTCAACATGCGCCAGTAGTCCTTGCACCCACTCTGGTGGTGCGCCCGGAGTCTCCAAAGGACGACACCGCTTGCACGGTCGGTAGCCCGCGAAGATCGCCTCCTTTGTCGTTGCGTAATATTCCACATTGCGTGGATCCGGCTTGCGCGCCGGACACGATGGCCGGCAGAAGATTCCCGTCGTACGGACTGCGAGAAGGAAAACACCGTCATACGACGTGTCACGCTTCTGATACGCTTTCTGCATTTCTGTTGGTGGTGGAAGAGTTGTCATGAAAGCCCTGCGTGCGTAATGGATGAAGGAACATTTGTCCTAACATAGGGAAAGGAATGTTCCCGCTCCACCGAAAAATGAGCGTGGAAGTGCGTGGTAATATAGCGCGAAAAGGACAAAGGTGGTAGGTCGTTGGTGAGTCGTGGAGTAATGGAGTAGTGGGGAGCAGGACCGGATGTTTGGAGTTTGGGATTTAGGATTTGTTTGGGATTTGCAATTTGTGATTTGACGTTTGTCCTGTTTGCAATTCCGGCCTGTTGTGGCTATCATGTTCCACTATTTCAGAATCATCCCAATGAAAAGCGCACCAACTCAACTCCCCGACTTCACCGAAGAACTGCTTGCCAGTGAGCCACTCGAACGCGCTCAGACAATTCCGTCCACGTGGTACACTGCGCCGGAGTATTTTGAATTTGAGAAAGAATGTATCTTCAGCCGGACGTGGCAGAACGTAGGGCATACGAGTCAGGTCGCGAAGGCGGGCGACCATATCATTTCCACCGTTGCCGATAATCCGGTCATCGTGATACGCGGGAAAGACAATGTGCTGCGTGCTTTCTATAACGTGTGCCGGCACAGGGGCGGACCGCTTGCAACATGCAATGGCAACGCCGAGCATGTTCTTCAATGCCACTATCACGGTTGGACATATTTCTTCGATGGGCAATTGCGCGGTGTACCGGACTGGGATCGTGTGGAGTTATTCGATAAGAAGGATTATGGGCTGGTCCCGATTCAACTGGAATGCTGGGAGGAACTGATCTTCGTCAACCTCGCCGCTTCGCCTGAACCGTTGCTCAGGTCTTTTGGCGGCATCACTGAACGTATTGCTCCGATGAATCTCAGCACCATGAAGTTCTATCGTCGCATCACGTACGACGTACATTGCAATTGGAAAGTTTACGCCGATAATTATCTTGAGGGCTACCACCTGCCAATCGTGCATCCGGAGTTATCCAAGATGCTGGATTACCGGCAATACGTAACGGAAGTGTTCGAACGTTATTCATTGCAGCACAGTCCCTTCAGCGGCAAAGAGAACCTCTACACTTCGGGCGATGGAAACGCATTCTATTATTTTGTCTTCCCGAATTTCATGCTGAATATTCTTCCCGGCCGACTTCAAACCAATATTATTCTTCCGGTCTCGCACAACAAGACAACCGTCGTCTTCGATTATTATTATGACGATGTCACTTCCTCTGAAGCGATCAGCAAAGCCGAGGAAGACATCGCGTACAGTGACAAGATTCAGGAAGAAGACAGGGAAATCTGTGAACACGTGCAACGTGGGCTGATGTCGAAGGCATATCACCGGGGGCGATTCTCTGTGAAACGCGAAGCCGGTGTGCATCATTTCCAGAATCTCCTCAAAGAAGCATACCGGAACGCGTGAATCCCCATTCACACGATACCGCACCCAACGAACTCCGCCGTGAGCTGACGCTTCTCGATTCCACAATGGTCAACATCGGGACAATGATTGGCTCCGGCATCTTCCTCGTCCCTGCTACGATTGCGTTGTACCTCAACTCCTCGGGACTCATACTGCTCGTCTGGGTGTTCGGGGGAATTGTCAGTTTGCTCGGCGCACTCTCCATTGCGGAACTTGGCGCAGCGATGCCGCGTGCGGGGGGCATTTATGTGTATCTCCGTGAAGCGTATGGCCCGATCTGGGGGTTCCTCTACGGCTGGACTGCCTTTGCCGTCACGAACACCGCATCCATTGCCGCCATTGCCGTTGGATTCGCGACGTACCTCGGCTACTTCGTATCACTGGACACAACAGGAATAACTGTGGTCGCCGTTGTTTCAATCGTCGGGTTGACCGCCTTGAATTGCCTCGGGCTAAAGCTCGGAGCATGGACACAGAACTTCTTCACGATCTCAAAGTTGGGAGCTTTCGTCGCGCTTCTCGTATGCAGTCTGATTTTGCCGGGAGGATCGACGGAGAATTTTCTTCCCCTCCTTCCTTCTGAGCCATTCACCAATATGTTCGGCTCATTTGGCCTGGCCCTCGTTGCGGTGTTGTGGTCATATGATGGTTGGATCGAAGTGACATTCGTTGCAGGTGAAGTCCAGAATCCGACGCGCAACGTGCCCCGGTCAATCATCTATTCGACAGCAATCGTCATACTGGTGTATGCAGCAGTCAATGTTGTATATCTCTACATTCTCTCACCGGAGGTGATTGCATCATCCGCACTCGTGGCTTCGGACGCAGCAACGGTGCTGTTGGGCTCACTCGGAGCCGGAGTCATCGCTGCTGCTGTGATGACATCGACCCTCGGCACGAACAACGGCATTGTCTTCACTGCGGCAAGGATTCCATATGCGATGGCGCGGGAAGGGGAATTCTTCGAAAGTCTCGGCGCAGTTCATCCGAAATTCAGAACCCCGCATATTGCTTTGATAGTGCAAGGAGTTTGGGCCTGCCTGCTCACTCTCTCGGGAACTTACAATCAACTTATTACCTATATCATCTTTGCATCCTTTGTGTTCTACGGTCTCGCAGCAGGCGCCGTCGTGGTCTTGCGGAAGAAGCAGCCGGCGATGGAACGTCCATACAAGACATGGGGGTACCCTCTCACGCCTTTGCTATTTGTGGCGTTTGCGGCGTGGCTTGTCATCAATACGATCGTTGAAGCGCCTCGCGATGCGTTGATTGGGGC
>CAZIHJ010000046.1:0-21981 GCA_964538485.1 uncultured Chitinophagales bacterium
GCTACATCTTCTCCGGGGCGGAAATGCCGAGAATGGCGAATCCGTTGCGCAGGACAGCCTTTGTCGCACGACAGAGGCTCAGTCGGGCTAGAGTGAGTTCCCTCTCTTCAGTCACAACCCTGCACTCGTGGTAGAACTTGTGAAATGAGCCGGCAACCACATGAAGAAACTCAGCCAAACGATGCGGCTCGTAAGTTACAGCACAGGATTCCACCATCTCGGGGAATTGCAACAGGGTCTTGATAAGGTCCAACTCAGCGGGAGTATCCAAAAGGGAGTACTGCACATCCCCACTTGCGGGATTGCCCTGCTCCTCTGCATACCGTATTAAGCTTGCGATCCGGGCGTGGGCGTATTGAAGATAATACACGGGGTTATCATCGGATGCCTGTTTTGCCAAACCCAGGTCAAAGTTGAGATGACTACTGATGCTCCGCATCAGGAAAAAATATCGAACAACGTCCGCGCCCACTTCTTCAATCAATTCATCAAGGGTAACAAAATTTGCTTTCCTGGTTGACATCTTTACCGCTTCACCGTTTTGCACAATCGTCACAAACTGGTGGATTAACACCTTCACTTTGTCAATATCATACCCGAGCGCCTTCAGTGCCGCCAGGACATCCGGATAAGTTGCGATATGATCGGACCCGAAGACGTCGATCATTAAGTCGTACTCGCGACGAAACTTCTCGCAGTGATAGGCGATGTCCGGAAGACGATATGTTGGTTCACCGGAACTCTTCACCATTACTTTATCCTTCTCGCCACCAAGAGCCGACATCTTCAACCAGAGCGCTCCTTCCTGCTCATACACGAGTCCCCGGCTGCGAAACTCTGCAATTACTTGCTCGATCTTTCCATCGAGGTACAGAGAGTTCTCATTGAAGAATGACCGGAATTCAATGCCGAGCGATTTCAATGTTCCCTTGATGTCCGCGAATATCTCGCTCTCTGCCGCTTCTTTGAACTTCCCTTCTGCAGGTTCATTGCGCAAGGTCTCGCCATGGAGCTCCTTGAGGCGGCGCGCTGTATCGCGGATATACTCGCCTTGATAATAGTCGTCGGGAAACGTCACCGCATCGCCAAGCAACTCCAAGTAGCGGTACCGGACCGAATCTCCGAGAATGCGCATCTGCCGACCGGCATTGTTGTAGTAGTATTCACGATCAACAGTATAGCCGGTCCATTCCAACAAATTGGAAATCGTATCACCGTACACAGCGCCCCGTCCATGGCCGACAGTGAGAGGGCCGGTCGGGTTTGCGCTGACAAACTCCACAAGCGTCCGCGTACCGTTGCCGAGGTTGGAACGGCCAAACTTTTCATCACTGCTAAGTAACTCCTGAAGCTGCGCGAAGAAGAATTTGTTTGTGAAGGTGAAGTTGACAAACCCGGGCCCTGCCGGCTCGACTTTCTTTACCAACGAAGTGTCAATGTCGAGGTTGGCGATAATCTCCGTTGCAAGTTGGCGGGGATTCCTGCCGACTTTCCTGGCAAGTATCATTGCCACATTTGTGGTCAGATCGCCGTGTTCAACTTGTCGGGGCTTTTCAAAAGAAACGGGAGTGTCCGGAGGAAAACCAAGTGTACGGAGAGTCGCAGTTACCTTGTCACCAAGATACCGCTTCATGAAGCGAGTTTCCTTTTCCTTGCGGGCGCTGCAGCCCGGCGCATACGAGGAACCCTGGGGGCGGCTTTTTTCTCTTCCACCGGTGTAATCACCGCATCGCCCCAGAGTTTTTCGAGATTGTAAAAACCACGCGTGTTCTTATGGAACACGTGCAATACGACATCAACATAGTCCAACAGAACCCAGTTGGAGCTCCCGGATTCGCGATGCCAGGCCGAGACATCCTTCACAGCGAGTCCTTCTTCGACCGCATTCACAATCGCCTTCATCTGCACATCTGAGTCAGCAGCACATACAACAAAGAAATCCGTGACACTGGTGAGCTTGCGCAGGTCCATCATCACGACATTGCTTGCTTTCTTGGTCAACGCAAGCGAAGCAATCTTCTTTGCAAGAATGGCTGGTCTCATGGTTTCTCCTATTGTGACGCTTTCAGTGAACTATAGTCTTTGCCTATTACCACCGAGATATCGACGTAATAATCCTGACTGATCTGTTGAACAATATTCCGTTCCGTTACCCCGAGAGCATATGCCACCTTCCGGGCCGTGTCCAGATCCCCCGTGCGGTCGATGACGAGAGATTCCGCAAGATCAAATGTTTTGTAGTTTCGTATTTCGACAACATCGTACCCGCGGGCACGCAGATACGATGTGACACTTGACGCAGCCCGGGAGATGCCGCAACCGTTCAGTACATCAATTTGAATAATATCTCCCGGTGTTCGAGCACTTGTCGTCTCCACCGGTCTGTTGAAGACATGGCGCTGCAAAAGCGAATACCCCAGGACGGCAACAAGAAGCACCAACAGGACAACCGTGACATTCAGCCAACGTGGATCTTTCTTGGAGGAAGCGGCGCGCGGCGCAGGTGGTGGATTGCGAGTCATGAGCTACAAAACACTAAAACCGGGATGTACCACGCTCACACGTAGGGCACACACCCGGCTTGCAAGAAGAGCCTGAACGATCAAGTGTTCGATTGAACTTTCCGTCAGAATCCGTCCTCCCGGTACCATGGACTGTGATATGGAGAATACAAATTTCCTGTGTAAGGCATCTGACGATATTGCAAGTGCACTACAAAATTTTCCCAGGGCTTGTAATCAATCTGTGCCCTGCTGAGATAAATGGCGCTAAGATCATTCTTGCCGTGTTGGGCAAAAGAATTGTAGGGGGAATAACTCAAGCTCACATCGGCACGGGCGTTAAGATTCTCCGCAACTTCATACATCATGCTGTTGGTGTATGTGCCGAGAGAGAGACCCTGACTGCCAATTGTTTGATAGGAGAAACTCAATGAGTGCCGCATGTGGAACTTCTCGGGGTTGAACCAGCCGAAAAGGGACGACATTGCACCCTTTTGTATCAGATTATCCGAGATGCGCGTGTCTTCCTGCGGAAGCGACTTGAATTGTCCGACGCCGACATTTGTCAGCATCAGTATCATGAGCGCATACACAACTACTTTCATCACCCCTCCAGAGAGATCATATCCACCATCAGAATCACGTGTAAATAATACTGAAATCACAGGCGATTGTCAACTTTCCGGGAAGCCATCGTCTGGCGTGCTTCCTCCAGTTGTTGCACAGTATTGATGCCCAAGATTTCATTTGAATCAGACGCCGGGAGCGCCGCAACGCGAAACCTGTGAGACCGGAAATATGAAAAAACATCTGTAAGGTAGTACTCTTTTTGAGCATTCAGAGGCGTGATATGCTTTAATCCTTCAAAAAGATGCATTGCATCGAATACGTAAATGCCTGAATTGACCTCTGTGACCCTGCGTTGCTCTTCAGTTGCATCCTTCTGCTCTATTATCCCCTCAACATTTCCTTCCCGGTTTCTGAGAATCCGCCCGTATCCGGTCGGGTCCTCGACAACGGCGGTAAGAACTGTGGCCGTGGCCTGCTGCAAGCGATGGTAATTCACAAGCGATGACAACGTGGTGAATGTCAACAAAGGAACGTCACCGGAAAGCACAAGTACATCCCCGTCGAATCCGGCCAGCGCGTGTGCTGCCTGCATCACCGCGTGCCCGGTACCAAGCTGCGGGGATTGCTCGACAAACACAACCTGGAGCCCCAATGTCGACAGGTGGTTTATCACGCTGTCCTTTTGCCATCCGACAACTACAACGAGTTTGAAGGGAGAAAGTGCTGCAGCCAACTCAACAACATGCTGCACCATCGGTTTGCCGTTCACCTCAAACATGACTTTCGCCATATCGGGGTTGTTCATACGCGTCCCTTTGCCGGCGGCCATGACAATGATGGATAGGGGTTTACTCATTGCTTCTCCCGTCCATTGACAGTGATATTGTCGATGAGGCGTGTTGTTCCAAAACGGACTGCAAGGGATACCAACAAGGAATGCGGTCCATTGCAGAACGCCATTTCTTCAAGCGTCCCGGCATCTGCAATTGAAATATACTCCACCTGTCCGGATGAATTGGCGGAGATCATATCCTTCATCTCACGAATAATTTCGCTGCTGTCTACTCTCCCTTGCTGAATACGCTGTTGCGCAAGTTGCAACGAACGATACAATACGTTTGCTTCCTTTCGTTGCGCATCTGTGAGATAGACATTTCGGGAACTCATCGCCAAACCGTCGGCCTCGCGTGCAATCGGAGCAACTACCACGTCAATATCCATGTTCAGATCCCGGACCATTCGCCGGATGATAATTGCCTGCTGTGCATCCTTCTGACCGAAAACAGCGACATGCGGTTTGGTAATGTTGAATAGTTTGGCAACGACAGTTGCAACACCCCGGAAGTGTCCGGGTCGGGCCCTTCCCTCGAGCACTTCATCAAGGCGGGTAACGTCGACATACGCCGCATGGTCGGGGAGATACATCATTTCAGCATCAGGGGCAAAGACATAGTCCGCACCGGCACCGAGTGCCTGTGCAACGTCGCGTTCAAGGCTCCTTGGATATCTGGTAAAGTCTTCAGATGGACCGAATTGCTTGGGATTGACAAACACTGTGGTAATCACAATATCTGATCGCTTGCGCGCCTCAGCAATCAACGTGAGATGTCCGGCGTGGAGGGCACCCATGGTTGGAACAAGACCAATACGCTTCCCGGACCTCCGTACATCGTCGGCAAGCCGCTGCATCACACCAATGTCGCGGAGAAGCTGGGTCATCAAGGTTAGAGGATCCGTTTGCCGAAGGCAGATTGGACCAGTTCGACGGCATATTCAGCGGAGGCATTATGCTCATCAAGTATGGGGTTGACCTCCACGATTTCCAGGGACGTCATTACTTTTGATTCGAAGATAAACTCCATGATAAGATGCGCCTCCCGATAGTCGAGGCCTCCCTTCACAGGTGTCCCGACACCCGGCGCAACGGTGGGATCCACCGCGTCCAGATCAAAACTCACGTGGACATAGTCGGTGCCATCACTCACACGAGCAAGCGCTTTTTTCATAACCCGGTGAATACCCTGACGGTCAATATCTGGCATGGTGAACACGTGTATGCCGGTCTGTTTCAGATGTTTCTTTTCCCCTTCATCAAGACTCCGGATACCGACGAGTGCAACATTTTGAGGATCAATCTTCGCATGGTTGCCGCCGACATGCGCAAGTTCTCTCGGGCCGAGGCCGAGCACAGCCGCCAACGGCATGCCATGAATATTTCCCGAAGGAGATGTTGCAGGGGTGTTGATATCACCATGAGCATCGATCCAAAGTAAGCCCATTTTCTTTCGCTTCCGTTTGCAGAACGCGGCAATGCCTGAAATTGTTCCAATGGCGATAGAATGATCACCCCCAAGCACAAGCGGAAAATGCCCATGTCCCATGATCTTGTCAACCTTGTTGGCCAGGAGTTTGGATGCCCGGGTTATCTCTTTCAGGTATCGCGCTTTCATTTCTCCAACACGCAATTCCTCCATGTTCTTGATGTCCAGATCGCCTTCATCAATCACGCGGTTGCCGAGTTCTTTCAGTCGGTCGCTCATCCCGGCGATTCGTATCGCCGAGGGGCCCATATCGACACCACGACGGCCGGAACCAAGGTCCATCGGAACGCCAAGCAAGTGTATGGTCATGGAGTACCTGTCATAGAGAATTCAGGAAGTAAGGACACGGAGCACCTGCGCAATAGTGTTCTTGAGTTCTTTCCGGTGAACGATGATATCCAGAAATCCATGCTCGAGGAGGAATTCCGAACGCTGGAATCCGGGTGGAAGATCCTTGCCGATTGTTTGTTTGATGACACGCGGACCGGCAAAGCCGATAAGCGCTCCCGGTTCGGCGATGTTGATATCACCCAACATCGCGTAACTGGCTGTTACTCCGCCGGTGGTCGGATCAGTGAGAAGGGAGATATATGGAACCCGAGCATCGGCAAGACGGGCCAGCTTGGCGCTGGTTTTCGCCATCTGCATGAGCGAGAGTGCCCCTTCCATCATGCGCGCACCACCACTCGAAGAAATCACAATCAATGGCGTTTTCGTTTTCCATGCCCGGTCTATTGCACGACCGATTTTCTCGCCAACTACGGATCCCATGCTGCCGCCAATAAACGAGAAGTCCATTGCTGCCAGCACAACGGGCTGCTTGTTCATCGTCCCGGTGCCCCAGCGTACCGCATCGAACAACCCGGACTTCTTGATTGCTTCCGGAATTCTATCGCGATACCGTTTTGTATCCACAAACCGCAGCGGATCAACCGATCGCATCTTTCGATCATACTCCTTGAGCGAATCGGCATCCAGCAGAATATCCATGTACTCCTTACTGCCAATCCGGAAATGAGCATTGCACTTCGGGCAGGTGTGCAAATGCTGTTCCAGTTCCTTCTTGTGGATAATCTCTCCACACTGTTCGCACTTCGTCCACATTCCATCCGGAAGCTCGCGCTTCTGGGTTTCCGTGGCGATGTTTTCTTTGGAGCGTTTGAACCAGGACATAGTTATTTGGCCTTGGTGAAAAACTCTTTGATATACCGTGGTTCGAGAATAGCCGGATCTTCCACCTCGCCGCGCACAAGCATTAGTTCTCCGACGAGAGCAACAGTGCGCGCTGTGCAACGATTCAGGACATCATCCACCTCTCTCGCCTGAACATTTCCACCCATCAACGCTGCGGCACGCATCACTTTATTGGTTCCTTCACCAATAACGACAACATTTCGACCGGAAAGCGAAGAAACAAGTTGAGACGACGTCATATCCATTGGCTGAGCTTCTGCAACAAGTGTACTGCCTTCGTGACTGAACAGTTGAACATAGACCTCGTCGCGTCGTGCATCCAAAACGGCAAGTATCGCTTCTCCATTACGTAGGGTTTCCAAAGGAGCGCGGTGCGCAAGAGCAAGCAGTGTCGGCACTGCAATCAATCGTACTCCCAACGCATACACGAGACCCTTTGCGACACTCAACCCGATACGTAACCCGGTGAATGATCCCGGACCGATGGACACGGCAATTCCGTCGAGCGCTTCCGGTTTGCAGCCGGCTTGCGCGAGTGCCTGTTGAACCAGCGTCAACAGTTTTTCTGCGTGCACATTTTTTTGGTGGAGCTCGGCAACACTCACCACTTTACCGTCTATCACCACAGCCACCCCACATACCGTGGTTGCCGTTTCAATCCCAAGTACTTTCACGTTCCCGCCCTGCTTATCCCAGCCCCGCCTTGTCCACCCTGTTCAATGATGACAATCCGCTCGTGTTCGCCGGCACCATAAGCAATTTTCACCAGGTAGTAGCTATCGGGCAGCAGGTCGAGAATACTCTCGGCCCATTCGATCAAACAAATGGTCTCACCATCAAAATACTCTTCAATACCAAGCTCGGCAAGCTCTCGACGAGATGAGAGCCGATACAAATCAATGTGGGCAACTTTGGCTGTGGTTGAGGCATATTCATTGATGATGGTGAACGTCGGACTGGTTGCCCTCCTGGCCACCCCAAGTCCATCACACACACCTGCCACAAACTGGGTCTTGCCACTGCCGAGATTTCCGAATAACGCGATCACGTCTCCCGGCTTGATACTTGCCGCGAATGACCGCCCGAGCCCCCTGGTCTCTTCACTGGAGCGAGTGGTGAAAGAACTCATCCCTTTGGCTCAAGGGTCACCAGAGGGAGGATCATTTCCTCCATCGAAACCCCACCGTGTTGAAAACTGTCCCTGTACTGATTGAGGTACTTGTGGTACTCGGTCGGATAGACAAAATAATAATCTTCCTTGGCAATAATATAATTCACTGTCACCCCGCGCTTGGGAAGCCTGTATTCGAGCGGGTCTTTGACGAAGATAGCCGCTTTGTCATCGGATTTCAAATTCCGTCCGAACTTGTACCGCAGGTTCGTTGACGCTTCACGATCACCGAGAACCTTGGAGCCACGCAAACATCGGATACTTCCATGGTCCGTTGTGAGGAGAATCCTCACGTTCTTCTGCCGGGAGAGCGTTTTCAGCATGCCAAAGAGCGACGAGTGCAGGAACCATGAACTCGTAAGCGAGCGATACGCGGATTCCTCCGGCGCAATTTCCTTGAGCAAACTTGAGTCCGATCTTCCATGGGCAAGCATGTCAACAAAGTTTACCACAATGGAAGTGAGTTTTGAATGTGTGTATGAAAGGATATTGCTTTCAATGTTTCTCCCAAACTCGGCATCAATAATCTTCACATACTTGGCTTCGGGCTTGAGAACGATCTTCCTGCGTTCCAGGAGCTTGTCAAGAAATTGCCGCTCGTATCTATTGCGGCTGCTTTCGTCGTCTTCACTTTTTTCCCACAATTCCGGGAAGCGTAATTCAAGATCACTGGGATATGAACCACTGAAGATGGCATTCCTGGAATATGGAGTTGCTGTCGGGAGGATGCTGTAGTAATACTGCTTGGTGATCGTAAAGTATTCATGAAGGAGTTGTTCCATCACCAGCCATTGATCAAGACGAAGACAATCAATCACAAAGAAGAAAATAGACTTCCCGGAATTTAGCTCGGGTATGAGAAAATGATCAACAACTTCGGGAGACAGAACTGGTTTGTTCTTCGACTGCGTGAGCCAGTCCCGATAGTTCTTCTCCACATACTTGCCGAAGGCAAGATTACATTCCTTTACCTGATCAAGGAGGGTCTGCTTTAACCCCAGCTCGGGATGCTCATCAAGTTCCAGTCCCCAATCAGTCAGCCGCGTGTAGAGATTAATCCATTCGTTAAAGTCCGGTCCGGCCTGAAGGGCCGAGGAAATATGATTAAACTCCTGGATATAGTCCTTCGAGACAGCAGCACCGGTGATCTTCTTTACCTCAAGAAACTTCTTACAGGCCATGAGAATCTGGCTGGGATTGACCGGCTTTGTGAGGTAGTCACTGATCTTACTGCCAATGGCTTCCTCCATCAGCGTCTCTTCCTCATTCTTGGTAATCATGACAACAGGAAGATTCGGTCTCAGGTCTTTGATTTCTGCAAGGGTGCGCAATCCACCCATCCCTGCCATCATTTCATCAAGAAATACAAGATCAAACCCGGACCCCCGTACCATTGTGACGGCATCTTCTCCGTTGGTCGCCGTGTCCACACTGTAGCCCTTGTCCTCCAGCAGTCTGATATGTGCCCGCAAGAGGTCAATCTCGTCATCAACCCAGAGAATTCTGCCTTTAGTGTCCATTGTGCCTTTTGTTCACAAAAAATGATAGGTATTTGCATTATGAGAATCAACCGGGCAAAGATGACGCCCGCGGGTTGTTCAACTACTGAATAGAGATGTGAATGTCGAGGCCGGCTTCACTCGTGGTACTTCCGGGAATACGGGAACCGGAATCATCGGGAGCGACTTTAGTATACCGATAGTAGATGGAAGCGGTCACCCGCGAGCTCAGGATGTACTTGATACGCGGCTCCATCACCGTGCGTGTGGTGCCATCCAGTGGTGTGCCCTCGGTATTGGCCTCGAGCCGCGCAATCTCATACTGCCGCCGGGAGTTCTTGGTAACGGAATACGAGAAACTGACATCGAGGTCGTTGTTTAGTGCGAGACCGAATAGCGGAATCTCAAATCCCCTCCTGTTGTACGAGGCGGTCACCGAGATCTCCTGCGCCAGTGTCTCGACAATATTTCTCGATGACGTCTGAAGATCGAATGAGGTATTGGTATTGTATCGCATCGTGGCGCCAAAACTCCCCTTGAGCAGGTCCTTAAAGGTGAAATTCAGGCCAAGTAACGGAGCAAACCCGTACGCAACACGCTGGCCATCGGTTTGCTCCCCGGCAGAACCCGGAAGAGTGCGAAATTGTCGCGTGTAGGTGGAACTGTACGAGTGATCAAGCGAAAGCCTCGTGACAAAGCTTGCAAAGAGCGGGAGCTTTTCCAGTCCATCCCATCGCAGGTTCCAATTTACACGCGGGTAGAACTGACCGAACGCCGTTTTGAAAAGTGGCAGTGCCTCAAATCCTTCTTCGAATGCCCTGGCAAGTTTCTCATCATCCGACAGGGATTCGTTGCCGTCGTTTTTCAACTCAGCATATTTCTTGCTGACCTCCTTCAGGTTGCTTTTCAGTACACCGAAGAACAAAACATCCGGTAGCGTGAAGAACGAGCGCTCAACGCTCCCGGTCAATGTGGAATTAGTGAGAGTTGCGATGCCAAAGGTGGAATCTGTTGCAATGTTTTGTGTCCGACTGTACGACCACCCGATATTCCAGTTCAGGTCAAGTTTTGCCCCTTCCCAAAGCGAGCGGGTTGTCTTGAATGCCACACGGTTGGTCTGTCTGTAACTATTAATGAGTACACCACCCGGAGCCCGGAGGCCCGGTTCAACATCCCAACCGAAGAATGGAAAATACGGCCGACTCCCGAAGTTCGTTAGCTTGCCGCTCGGATCGGAAATGAGGCCAAGCTGGTACAACCGGGAAGGTCCGAACCGCGGTTCCGATTCCTGAAAGAACGGGACACGACCCCAGAAGTTCTCGAAGCCTGTCCTCCCTATCACACCGCTATTCTGCGCGCTGTTGGTTTGCGTAAACGTAACATTGATATTGTCATAGTCCAGAAACGGGACCTTGATAAGAAGCTTCAGAATCGTCTTGATCTGCCCGAATGCCTTCCCGAAGCCACCACCAGCGGTACTATCGGAAGATTGCGACGTACTATCAGTTGCGACAGGCGGGGCTTTAGGATCGGCTCCACCCCGACGGCCCCGCGGAGGAGTTGCAGCCGCAGATGGCTTCTCATCAAACAGCGGATCCATGAGAGACTTCAATCTGAAATTCACCGAAAAATTTATGTTGTTATTAAAGCCGGCCGACTTGCCAAGGTCACCACGCAACAACTGATTTGACCAGTTGTAGTCTACACCATATCCGAAGGACAAATCAAGAAACTTTTTGATGTTGAAGATATTGGGAATGTTCGGTTTTGTGTTGAACTGATTCCGTTGCGAGTATCGCGTATCATCTCCAAAATTGATGAATTTCGTTCCAAAGAAAATGTCATCAAGTATTTGTGAGAACGGCCGCTGCAAACCAAAACGGTCTGTCTCCATCGCCAGCAGACTGGATTCAATCCCCAGACTGTAGTCGCCTGAGAGGTTCAGCAGCCCGCCTTCAATGAACTTCCAACCGAATCCAAGCTGGCGTGATGCAGTAAAATTGCGTTGTATGATTTCACGGGAACCGAGGGTGCGTTGCAAAGACACGTTGCGAGATCGTGTCGCGGAGAATGACCAGGAGAGACTTGTGGGGGTAAAAAAGACTTTCATGTCTTTGTACTCATCGAGAAACCATAACCCGTCGAAGAGACTCTTAAATGGAGTGAAAAAATAGTTCGGCGAGAAGTTGAATGCGTACGCTATTCTCGCCGTCCACTGCCAGGAAAGCCCACGGGCCACGGAAGGACTCCGCTCCGAAGATTTCGTGTAGTTGAATCCAAGTGTAAGTTTGTTGAACGTATCACGAATGAACCAGTCCTGTGATGGCAAGCCGAAGCGTAAGGTCGGCGCCGCATAGGTATCGGTAACACGGAAGGTCTCAGACTCATTGATAATACGATCGGCTGCGGTTTGCGCGTCCAGTTCCGTAGCCCCGTTACCCAGGAACCGCAATCGTGTGAGCTCGGCAGCTTCATCGACGAGGACATCGGAATTGGGAAGGTACTTGGGACGAATAATCCCTTCCGAGTGAGTGTACGAGAACGGCAACGATGTTCCTGTCCAATCCGTGGGGAAAAACTTGTCCAACTGAATGGAAGCTCCCAATCCCCAATTGATACCCGTTTGCCGGGAACCGAAGCGTTGCTCCAGCGTATGGAAATTCGGGTCCACCTTGGAGTAGTTGAACGAGACTGAACCAAGATCAGCCAGTTTCAGTTGAGTATCGAAGCGATACGCCCATCCGGGCGAGTCATCCACTGATGTGAGACGTAGCTCATTTATCCACACTTCACCAAAGAGCAACCCCCCGCGCAGTCGCCCTCCCTTTTTGTTCGTTACACCGACGGCAAGGAATCGGACTTGCGTCAATGAAGGGTTGCCAAGAACGCGATACACGGCACCGGGTGGGCCATCCGCGACAGGAATCGGATCGGAAATGATATTGATGGAATCCCGGGCCTGCTTGATCGCAGTGATGTCCGAGAAATTGATCAGCATCTCATTCCGGATATCCCAATCAGGATGAATCGGTGCACGATATTCATAGAAGTTGAGCGTATCAACACCAAAACGGAAGAAGATCTCCGCGTCGTAGTCGTTCTCGTTCCGGTACCCGAAGTTCTCGTCGCCATGCACAAACATCTTCATTGTCTTATAGTTGAAAAGATCCAATGGACGATATGTGTAGTACTTGATTGCCTGTCGCGACTCGCCATCCGGAATTCCGTTGAGGAGGAGGGCAAGTGACTGTTCATTCGCATACACTTCTTCGTCGGGTCGTGTCTTGTCACGTTCCTGGATAACGCCGGGGGGGCTTTGATAGGCCGGGTTTTCCTCGAGACCGATCACGCTCACCGCAAACGTGGTATCCTTACGAACTTCCTGCCACTGGTTGCCGACCAGACTGAAATCCGCAATGCGGACTGCAACCGTATCGCTGGCATTCACAAAAAGTACACGGATATATTCGATGTTTTCAAAACTCGGCGAACCAACCTGGCTCGTCCAATCACGTATGGGGATCCGGAACTGGAACCATCCCTTGTTTCCACCACCCACGATATACGGGTTATTAAACAGGAGTGTGTCCGTATTCAACGGCAGCTCGTACCGGAAATATGAGTTCGCAAGATCAACGATGCCGTTGGCGTTCAGGTCCTCTGTATCGGGAATAAGTCCGGCGGGGCTGTTCTTGTTGTTCTCGGTACCGTTAATGCGACTGTAGTCCTCATTCACGGTTCCCACGGTTGAATTATTGAACGCGTAATCGTCGCCGCTTGGATCAAACGTATTGATTCCGGGAACAGCGCTGTATCGGGCAAGCTCTTCCGCATTGCTTAACATGTCAAGGCCGACATCTTCGCCTTCCTGTAGTGTTCCATTCGGATTGTTGCTGATGACGTAGTCCTCATCATGAAGAGTACGATCAATCCCCTTGGGTGACGGCTGGGGGATGACATTCTCGCTGATGGCTCCCATCTCAATAACCATCTTGTAGTCGGGTTGTGAAGCAGGGATTCTATTTACCTGCATCCACAGCTCGATGAAGTTGACGTTTTCATTGACGAGGTTGGTAGCCGAAATGGAGAGTGGCTTCATCACACCACCCCAGTTCTTCAATGGCGTCAACGTATTGGTAAGATCACCGCTATAATTGAATGGGCCGCGCTCAAGCGGGAAATAACGGAAATCCATTACGGTAATCTGGTCGTTCGCTGCATTACCCGGGCGTTTGCGTGGATATACGTCCGTCAGCGCAACATCTGTAGGGAGGCGATTGAACAAAACCATTTTCCCTTTAGAGAACGTTTTCGTGGTGTCTTCCAAACCAAACAATGATGTCGATGCTGTATCCCCCGGGGGACTCGAGAGTGTCCACTGAGAATAGTTGACACCAATCGGGATTGTCCTGCGCGATCCTTCGAAGTCATCAATGTACGCGATGGCCTCGCCCCCATCACCCGGTATCGGGCTCTTCTTTGTGTTTGGATCAGGCATCATGTAGGCCGCTTCACCCGTCACTCTGAGTGAGGAGGCTTCACGCGTCTGCAACAACGGAACGGCATCGATAGCCGAGGTAAGGAATGGAAGGTTGAATGTGCTCGCTCCATCCACGCCGAGGATGGTGTTATTGTTGGGTTCCTCTCCCAATCGTACCTTGTCACTGAGCGTTTGCTGGTTGAGATTCATGATGGTAAACCCGAATCCAGCATTCTGTGAGATACTTACGTCGCCACGAGCCCCAAGCAGTGTTTTTGAGGCAAGTTGGAAGAGATCGTTCTGTTCATATTTTATTTGAAGGTTTGCACCGGGTACCAGTGCCCGATCGTTGCGGATGACGACTTCGCCTATGATATAGTCCACAGTGTAGTCGATATTCGGAGTAAGTCCCCGACCATCCAACAACACTTGCACGCTTCCTTCCACCACGTTGAACCCGAGCGAGTATTTCGAGGTAGCGTCTCCTGTTGCCTCCCCTGTGATCAGGTATTTGTTGCGCACCTGGCTTTGCTGCGAGAAAGTTTTGGTGGTATCATAGATTTCCGGATAGATCAACGTGGAATCGATATCCGTTGTCCCCAATGCAGCAAAATATCTCTTGATCCCATCATCAAACGGTTCAAGTGTGGGGAAAATGATTTCCGCACGAGCGAGACTGACGGTAATGCGGGGTCGAAAGTCGAAGGACCCGTCACCTCCGGTCTGTGACGGCGTACCATCAGAGTTGTAGCGATCCAACCCCATCACCCGCAACAACTGCTCATTGAGTATGCTGTTCACCGTCGTTGCACCCGGTACGGATTGCTCACGCAATATCGTGAGGACAAAACCTGCTTCCTTCAAATTGCGGCCACCGACCGAGTATATATTCTTCAGAAGTTGCCGCCATGCAACTTGAAAACCGGGACCGTTCGACATCAGGTTTTTGGGCTTGACCATCTTGAGCACAAGTGTACGTGATGTATCAGTCCCATAGTTTCTAGAAAGTTCACCAAACTGAGTGCCATCAGCCCGGCGATACGAAATTCCAACAGCGTATTGGTCTTGGACGCCAGTGTTCAATCCCAGCACGCCGATATAGCCGTCTCCCAAAAGCTCATATTGACTACGCTGGAGCCTGACAAACTTGCCGATGTTCACTTTCCCCGGATCTTCAGTTGTTCTATCCCTGATCTCGGAGGAATAACCCGTGTCAATCGGGATCGGGGCAAGATCAATGTACATGATGGCCTGACGTTCGTTCGGATCAGGGATATTGCCCTGGCGCTGCACCCAAACTTCCTCTTCAACTATTTGTACGTTGCTGTTGACTGTAGGCGGATCATTTTGATAGTACGGTTCGTAATATTGGATGTACGATGTGTCAACGAAGTAGTTGTTCGTCGAGTAGTTCCAGGCCTTGATTTCAAACGGCACTTTCTGGGAACCGCCGGAGACTTCCAGTTCTTTGATCTGACCTTTTTTCTGTGAGGCCAGCGTTGTCAGTTTCAATGGCCCGGCTTGAAACTGTGCCTTCACCCCGAACAGCGCCTGACTGCTTCCGATGAATGATGACGGCGTCTGCAATGAGACGTTTCCGGCCTCGACGCTTTGCACAATCTCATCATCGTAGCCCGTGTACTTGATCTTGAGTTGGTTTTCGTATTCGAATGTACGCTGGGTATTCCAATCTGCAAGGATGTTCAGCTTGTCCCCAATCGTTCCGTTGACGTTGACCTGCACTTCCTGGCTGAAGTCAGGTTCGTTTCTATCCTGGTCCAACTGCGAAAGCTGGGTTTGATCCGAAGAGGTGTTCCGGAAACCGGCCTTGATATCCACCGCACCGCTGATGTTCAGGTTGATCTCAGGTTTACCAAAGATGCTGAGGATGGGATTGGAGGGAATCGGGATTTGTATTTTCGTAATGTTCGTCAGCAATTCACCCAGATCATCGCGCTGGGTAATTGCTTCGGCCTTACGCGCCTCATCTGCAATAAGTCGCCGAAGCTCGTATTTCCGTCGCTCAGCAAGATATTGCGAAAGCGGGAGTGAGATTGCCGCTTTGACATCCTTGCCACTCACAGACTCGCGGATAAACACCGTAGATCCTGTGGAATCGAGTGTTACATCACGCCTGTATGTTCCCGCCTTTGGTTTTGCGAAGAGTGGATACGACCGCTCACCAAACATGGACACCTGTGGATTGTCGCGGCGTACGTAATTGAAGTGAGCAAGCCGTGCCGTTGAATCAAGGAATACCACATACATTGAGTCACGCACGGCAGTACTGTCACCCAGGCCAAAAGTTGAGTCGGCGAGCAGTGAGTCCGCACCGCCTGCGAGACCAGAACGGTCTCTCCCCTTATCGTCAAAAAGTCCGGTACGATCGCTGCCAGACGCAGGTTTGCCGTCCGCCGAGTCATCGGAGGAGACCGAAAAGAGCGACAATAACGATTCATTGGCGGACGGTCCAAGTGACTTGCCGACAATCTGTGTGGGGAAAATGACAACAAGCGCAACTATTGCGCTGAATACAGCAGGGATGATGAGAAGGTATGTTTTTGAGCGGCGGATTGTGCGCGCCCCGTAGTGAGAAGAGTCCAATTCGATTCTTTGTTGTTATATAACCCGCAAGGGCGACCTACTGGCTAACCAACTGCTCGCCACCATCTCTGTGGTTGCTCGACCTCCTGAGAATCATCATGTACTCATGAAAGGAAGGCCCTCACCTCTTGCATCCAATAACAAATCGAATCGATATTGTATCACTCCTCTTTTTGGTGAAGTCCGAGTCGGGGGGACTCGTGTTTGAACATAGAGAAAAGGCCCCTCAATATCAAGGGTTTGGAAGTGACGTCAGCGGAACGAATGTTGGAAAAATGTGCCCGTTCAAGTATATTGTCGCATGCTGCCGTTCGTCTCAAAGAAGTTACTTCTCCCACGCTACATCCTTTCGACCCTGGTCGGACCTTTTACCTTCTCGCTCTCCACACTCATGTTCTTGTTTCTCCTCCAGTTCGTCATGAAGTTCATCGATCAACTGGTTGGCAAAGGATTAACGCCGTGGATTATTATTGAGTTGATCGCATTGAATCTGGCGTGGATGGTCGTTCTCGCGGTCCCGATGTCGGTTCTGGTTGCAACACTCATGGCATTCGGTGAAATGTCGTCACGGAATGAGATTACGGCGATGAAGGCCAGCGGAGTCAGTATTTACCGTATGATCGCACCCGTGATGATCAGCGCGATATGTCTTGCTGTGCTTCTTGTCCTCTTCTTTAATGAAGTATTGCCGGATGCCAACCACCGGGCAAAGACGCTCGGCATGGATATCCGCAGGAAGAAACCAACGCTATCGCTCGTGGCCGGGTTGTTCTCCCAGGATATCTCCGGATACAGTATTCTCGTCCGAAAGACATTTGAGAATACCAATGAACTCGAGGGCATCACGTTATATGACTATACGAACCCCGGGGCAAATGTCGTTATTACAGCAGAACGCGGGCGCATCTCCTTTTCTCCTGACTTCCGGAAGCTCATCATGGATTTGCATCAGGGGGAGATCCACACTCTGGATTTGCAGGAAATGACCGAGTATCGCCGGATCCGCTTTGTGGATCACCGGATTGCCATGGACGTGGAGGGATTTGACTTCGAGCGAACGGAGGGTTCATTTATCCGATCGGACAGGGAGCTTGGTGCCGAAGAGATGCTGGTGATCGTAGACAGTCTGGAGGCGGAACGGGACACCATTGCCAACTCCTTGCGGGCAACTGTAGCCCGCGATATGCAGAGTCTGATTACAACGGGCAAGCAGACTCCGGCTCTTCCCGAAAACCGCGGCTTTCCAAAACCGCCCTCATCGACTGGAGCACTCACACATGCGCGCCAGATAAGCTCCATCGTGACAAACGATGCGATGCGTCTTGAGACGCTCGAAGTGCAAATCAACCAATACATGGTGGAGGTACACAAGAAATATTCCATCCCAACGGCATGTCTGGTGTTCGTGCTTGTTGGTGTCCCCTTGGGCATCATGGCAAAGAAAGGTGGCTTCGGTGTTGCGGCAACGTTGAGTCTTGGTTTTTTTCTTCTCTACTGGTCTTGTCTGATTGGTGGAGAGAAACTTGCAGACCGGGGCTTTCTTTCTCCGGCAATTGGCATGTGGGCGGCCAATGCAATAATTGGCGCGATGGGAATCTATCTCGTTATCAGAATCGGGCGGGAGTCACTTGTGATCAATTGGGAGGTGTTCAAGCGATTTGTCCCCCGCCGTTGGCGATCCGATTTGCCGGATGAACAGAAGACAGCCGGAGAACTCGCGTGAAGCTGATGGACCGTTACATAGTCAAACAGTTCATCACTACCGCCATTTTTTCCTTGCTCGCGGTTACCATCATTTTCGTCGTTATCGATGCAATGGAGAAACTGGACAGTTTTCTCGATCGCCAGGCCGATGCAACATTGATTGCAAAGTACTACTTCTTCTTCATCCCCGAAATCATCAAATTAATTACACCCGTCGGCATGCTGTTGGCTAGCCTGTTCGTGACAGCCCGCATGTCCACCCAGAACGAACTCACGGCAATGAAGTCCAGCGGCATCAGTCTCTACAGAATCATGGTACCGTACGTCATTGTGGCCCTGGTGGTAACGGCAGGGATGGTATACTTCAATGGCTGGATAGTACCGATCGCCAACAAACAAAAACTGGAAATCGAGCGCGTGTATCTCAGCCGCAATGTGGTGAATGCATCACGAGCAAATATCTATATCCAGGATACGCCAACGCGCATTCTCTCCATCGGTTACTACGATGACAGCAGAAATATGGCCAGCAAGGTCAGCATACAGGATTTCAGCGATACAAATCTCACCGTATTGATTGGTCGTGCAGATGCCAACAGCATGGAGTGGGACTCAACCTCCCAGGGGTGGATTCTCCGCGGAGGAACCCTGCGTACATTTGTCAATGGAAAAGAAGCGCTCACAGAGTTCTCCGTACAGCCGGCAGGAAAGCTATACTTTACTCCGGAAGATTTACGCAAGAAGCAACAAAAGCCGGATGAAATGGACTACTATACACTGGAAGAGTTCATCAAGAATCAACAGCGCGCGGGACAAGATGTTTCACGTTGGTTGGTGGATTTCCACAGTAAGATTTCTTTCCCGTTTGCCACGGTTATTGTCGTGCTGTTCGGGGTACCATTTGCTTCGGTCAAAAGGCGTGGGGGCGTGGGGGTTCAGCTCGGTATCAGTCTGCTCATCTGCTTCGTCTATTTGATATTCATGAAGGTGAGCCAGGTGTTCGGCTACAATGGTGACGTCAATCCTCTACTGACAGCCTGGGCCGCCAACATTGTTTTTTTTGTCGCCGCCGTGATCTTGATTGCGCGGGTGAGGAAATAGCAGTGTTGAGGGGGTTTGGGGATGTTTGGGATGTGGGATTTGAGATGTGGGACGGGGATGTGAGATGAATCTCAGACAGCTGATACTAGAACGTATAGGTAAATTTGGCAACCGGAACACGTACCACGCGGGTTCCCAGCGGCACGCTCTGCATGCCCATCTGCGCGTCAATGTGCTTATTGAAGGAGTTTGCCGTGAGTGCTGCATCCACAGCGCTGACGATATGGTTCACCACAGCAATGGTGACCATGGTACTGGCTGTACTGTAGTCGTCATTTGCCTTCCCGCGTTCCCGTGAATACCAGAGAAACTGAGTGTCGGGATTGGAATCGAGATAGTTGGTGATGTCCTGATAGGTGGTCAGTTCGGGGCGTGCCTCATCCCAGCCGTGGTAGAACTGCTGGTACTTGCCAATCAGCTCAAAGTATTGTTGCTCACCATAGTGCGGAAGCGTGTGTGAATAATACTGACCCGGCCCCGTGCGCGCGATCTCACGCTCCATAGCGTTGAGAATATCCCAGTTCACGCGCTCCCATGGCGGACGACCTTCGGTGCCGGGAATCCAGAGACTTGAATTGTAGTAGGTATACCGTTCTCCCTGGGGAATGTAGTTCTCCAACGAGCGCCTGGCGTACTGTTCGACATTCCAGCGCTGGTTTGCATAGTCCTGATAAAAATCCGTTTGCCGATCCGCACGCTTGTCATAAGAGTACGCGAGCGACCATGCCGCGACCTCGATCGCAAGAAACGCAGCAGCTTTCCAATAGCTCTCAGCATACAACTCGCCCGCTCCCGGGACCAACAGAGAAAGTCCTCCTGCAAGCCAGGGTGATTTTCGCGAAACTTCTGTGGCCATTTCCCCCTGTACCGTTGCATTGGGCGTTAATCCGTTCTGTCCAAAAAAATCAACCCTGAGATTTCCCGTAAGGCGGATGCCTGGTTCCGGTAGCCTATCACCGGCCTGCGCAACCTGAAGGCCCAAAACGATTCCAACAACAAGGCACATTTTCATACCCATCGCTCCATTAGTCAAAATCAAATCCGAATAACACTCCAAGGTACAGCCGCCATTCCCTGCCATAGGTGACTGATGTCTGACGGCTCGGGACTTCCCGCTCAAACTGATCAAACCCGTATGCCGCGCTCAGGAAGATTCGAGTGGGATAGGCATACCACGAGAATGACTCCAGCCGCAACTCCGCACCGATATCCGTCTTGAACTGCCGCAACGTTGGTGCTTGTCCGGTCCAGGCATTTCCGATATCCGCGAACACCGAGGCATACAACTTGTCAAAATACAAGTGTAACACGCGAATATCAATATTATTGATGAGCGGAAAACGGTATTCAAGACCTGCAACAGCCATTTCATTGCCGCCGATGGCGTAGAATGGATATCCCCTCATGCCAAGAAGTCCACCGGCATAGAAATCAAAGAAATCATCAACTGAGTTCTCCACGATCGACCCCCCGCGGAAAGAAATGGTCAGCGTGTGGTCTTTGATGAACGAGGGGATGTGTTCCCGCCAACGAAGCTCCGCCCGTGTAAAATTGATGTTCTTGTACACCGGTATGAGTCCGGTACTGCCGACAGTATATTCTCCATCGCCATTGAACTTGTTCAACTCGCGTCCGATGCGCAACATGATCTTCCGTCCCACAGGGTTGATTTCACTCGTTCGTGTGGGAGTAACCCCATTCAGCGAGAGCTTCAGTGACAGGTCATTCGCTATGAGATACAAATCACTGGAACCCGGAATGATCTGATTGGTGTACGGATTCAAGAAGGCCTCAATAATAGAGGTGTACCGGCTGTGGGCGAATCTGAACTCAATGTTGCTGTATTGCGAAAGGAAGGGCTGGGTCATAACAAAATCGAATTCCAACAGATTGTATGACACCTCAACAGGAATAGTCGCTTCCGGCAGTTCAATGAAATTGTCGGTCTTGCGTGTGACGTTGTATAATTCCGCTGTCAGTACGGGTTCGAGGCCAATCTGGAAGAACAATGGCACTCTGCCGCGATACGCAAATTGCAGATACAGATCGCGTTCAAGGCGTTTGTTCAAAGCAATACTCGCAAACATGCCGAGCTTATCGAGAACATCCTGCGAGAACAGGTAGACACCGGGCTTGATCACGTCAAGCGCATCGTTGCTCGTGTTGTAATTGTCCACCCTGACAAACGGAACGATGCCGAGACTGGTGAATACATTCCTGTATGGACGCGAACTTAACGGGGTCAAACTGGTATCATCGTACGAGCGAAGATCATTCCAGTTAAATTCCCCCTTCTCACCGTTGGAACCCAATGCAGTCAAGGAAGACGTTTGGCCAGAGAGTGCATTGCCGGATTTTGCGTAGTGGTGGTCGTCATCGTCAATCGCCGTCGGGTTTTTCATCTGCACAATCTTGTACCCGCCGGAAGTATACGAGGCATAGACGATGTCCCCCGATGGACCGATTGTCGGCATGAAAGCGCCGCCAAGAACGTTCGTGAGTTGCCCGATTGCCCCGGAGCGTATATCATATTGATACAGATTGAATATCCCCGTCCTGTCGGAGGAGAACACGATTTTGGAGCCGTCACGGGTAAACGTACCGGAACGGGAATCATCCGAACCGGTAATAAGAAACTGCAGATCGGAGCCATCCGGTTTCACCCAGGCAAGATCACGGGCATCCTTGATCGAATAATCAAAAAGAATGCGATCTCCTGATGGACTCCAGCGAGGAGCGTACACTTGTTCGCCATTCATGTAGGAGGTTACCAGGCGATAGTCACTTCCATCGACGTTCATCATGGCAAGGTTCGACGTACCATCGGCAGTGACTG
>CAZIHJ010000046.1:22081-23505 GCA_964538485.1 uncultured Chitinophagales bacterium
ATATAACGCTGACTGACTGAAATAATCTCCGCGTTTCGCCGTGACGTATGCGATCTTCTTTCCATCAGGAGAATACAGGGGATGAAGATTTGCGAAGCCGGTATGAAATGAGGCCTTGCAACATTCGAGCGCCAATCCTTGCACAGGCGACATGCCATGGCGATGCATCGTAGTTGACTGGCCCTGGCTGGACTCCGACTCTCCTTCGTCCTCGATGAGAGGGATTGCTTCCCCTTCACGAATATTTCCGCGAATCCCGGCAACGCGCCCGGCATAGTCACGCTCAACTTCAGCACGCCAATCGGCATACACATCGCCACCCTTTTTGCCCAGCACGCGCTCGATGGCGCCATCAATGGTTGTCGCTTCAAGTCGGGCGAGACTCCGCGAGATTTCATTGAGTTTCTCTTCACCGTACTTGCGTGCAACGTAGCTGACAAATGCAAAGCCCGCGTTGTAGGATGATTCATTCCCGAGACTGGTCTTGCCGAAGACACCCATTTGCTCCCACGTGAGCATATTGCCATCAAGCGCGTAGGAACGGAGAATCATGTCCCGGTGTGTGTCCCAGAAATCGTATTGCAGCGCGCCGCGGTTATGTTGTGCCACACCTTCGGCAAACCACACCGGCACCACAAAACCGGAAAGCGGATACGAGGCAATGACATTCGGGAATCCATACAACACGTCCGGTCTGCGCTCCGACTCGTAACCGAGCCACTGGAAATAAATTCCCGGAACGGTCCGTCCGAATTTCATCGTTGTCTGAATCTGCACGATATGGGTGAACTCATGCGTAACGACGTTGCGCAACCAATTGTGTGTTCCGCGCAGATCAAAATCCATGCTCGGCGCCCAGATTTCCACTTTGTTGTCATAGAAATACGCAGCGCCGTTTGAAATGTCCTCGAAGTCCTTTATGATGAAACTGACCTTCTGGTCGGGTTTGTGGTTATACAACGACGTCACCGGCCCGTAGACATCTTCTGCAACTTCTGCAACAACCCGTGCGGTCCGTTCTGCTCCGTCATGGTAATGGACCTTGAAGTGTGCCGTCTCAATAGTCTTCCACTCCAATTCCGGATGATAGAAATCGTCTTGAGAGAACACAGGGGAAGCCAAAAGGATAAAAGAAAAAAGAAAAACAAGAACTCTGGACATAGTCATTTCACTATTGCCACTTTCACAATTGCAACACCGGTGCCGCCACCGCCACTGGCCTCTATTCTGGCAAAATAGACGCCACTCTGGACGTCCTTGACATTCCATTCAACTTCGTTATCCACACCGCCTACGCCGGGCCCGGAAAATTCTGTTACCAGATCCCCGGCGAGATTAAAGACCTTGATATTTACGGAGGCATTATCCTTCACAAAGTATCGGATGAATGTCTTTCCGTCGTACACCGGGTTGGGCCAATTGTA
>CAZIHJ010000047.1:0-1511 GCA_964538485.1 uncultured Chitinophagales bacterium
GGAAGGACAGGCGTAACATTCACCGCATCATTTCCCTCCACATGGTTGAAGAATGATACGAACCGCCTGCGTGTCATGTCGATCATGACGCCGTCCAGTCCGAATCTCTTCTACCTCGATTGGTTCGAGATTGAATATCAGCGTAACTTGAAAGCACAAAACAACCAGGTGGAATTCCTCTCACCGGGATCGTCGGGAGTGAATCCTGCACTCTTCACAGTGAATGGATTCACTTCACCACAAATTGACGTTTTCGATCTGGTTGGAAAACGAATGATCACTGGTGGAACTGTGTCTGGAGATTCCATAGCAGGTTTTAGCATCGCCTTCAAGGATACCTTTACCAGCCCGCGCACTTACCTGGCGACGGCATCATCCGGCCCGAAGGCGGTTCTGCCGTTGAAGCAAAAGATATTCAATGATATCAGAGTGAATCCAACCGGGGCCGACTATATCATCGTTACGCACGAGAACTTTAAGACATCTGCCCAGCAACTTGCGGCACATCGACAAACCACGAATAGTGTGCGTGCAAAGGTGATTGATGTGCAAGAAATCTACGATGAGTTCAACTATGGAGTGTTTGATGCAAGGGTAATCAGGACATTCCTTCAATACGCGTATCAGAATTGGCCTTCACCGGCACCTTCAAATTTGTTGCTTTTCGGTGATGCGAGCTGGGATTCACACCGGTATCTTGCCACGACGATAAAGAACAATTACGTCCCGGCATATGGCATACCTGCCGGCGACAACTGGTACGCGGCATTTGATTCAACCCCTGTCCCATCAATGATGATCGGCCGCATTCCAGTGGAAGATTCGATCCAGGCACAACGGATAGTCTCAAAGCTCATCGGGTATGACAACTACACGCTTGGGGAATGGAACAAGAATTTTCTGATGATTACGGGCGGTTCGACACTCAGTGAGCAAACAACGTTCAATAACCGTTCCGAAGGTACTATCAACACATACATTCTCCCACCATCAATCGGAGGTACTCCATTTCGGGTGTACAAGTCGACTCTTTCGGTGATTGACGGTGAGAATAAACAACTCATGCAGAATTTGGTGCGTGACGGACTTCTGTTCATGAATTTTCTCGGTCACTCTGGCGGACGAATCTGGGGAGTGGATATTGGAAATCCGAATGACTTTCAGAACACCAATGGGAGACTACCGTTCGTCTCATCCGTGAGTTGTAACGTTGGGGCATTTGCCGAACCATCGAACAACGTGTTGGCCGAAGATTTTATCATGGCTGATAACCGGGGAGCGGTTGCCGCCTGGGCGTCATCATCTTTGGGATACCCGACGCCGGGGTCACTGTTGGTCAACCATTTTTTATATGGCGTCTCTGTCGATTCGATGCGGGCATTTGGAGCGCTTACAACGGCTGCCCGTCTCAAACTCTACCAGAACTCTCCAAACGATCCGGTTATCCGTGCGATGGTGAATTTGAATCCGCTTATTGGTGACCCGTTGTCCCGACTTGCACTTCCACTTCA
>CAZIHJ010000047.1:1611-17693 GCA_964538485.1 uncultured Chitinophagales bacterium
ACGCGCTTGATAAGATCGGTCGGCATGTTCTCACTGCTTCGCTGGATCCATTGAACTCAATTGCCGAAGAGGATGAACTTAACAACACTGCTTCGGTTGATCAATACATCTATGCGAATCAACTCGCGGTCGTGAAGCCCATGAATTATCAAGTGGTTCCTCCGGGTGTGCAAACCCTTATTGTGACAAGTCCGGTTGGGAGGGATTCAATTGGTTTCCAGTATTACTTTGAACTCGATACTGTGGATACATTTGATTCACCATACCGGATTGCCTCACCGGCCATTTCACCGGGAGTTGTATCTGGCGAGTGGACAACACCAGTCTTGCCGGGCAATCAACTCTTCTTTTGGCGTGTGCGAACGCAAGAGGACACGTTGTTCGGCCGCTGGGTGGTGTCCACGTTCTCTACATCGCCTGATGTGCCACCTCTTCCTCGGGTGCGGTTACGTGAATCTTCACCAAGGAGTTTTGCCCGTGACCTCTTGTATCAGTCGTTGCCCACCGATTCCGGGGTGACGATTGCTCCCCGTCAGCCAATTCAGCTGTACTCACGATCTTTGGGTTACCGGGCAAATCTCAACATCGATTACTACAGTGTTGTCAAACTCAACGAGGTGACAGTCACCGGACATTGGTGGACTCTTGGCAACAGTTTTATGGTGTTACGGGTGAATGATTTTACAGGCGCGTATGAGTTTCGTGCGTTCAACGTCGCGATTCAAGCGGCGCAGCGCGACAGTATGCGGGCTTTTATCAACAACACACCAACAGGCAACTATCTTGCAATGTCGGTGATATTCGATGGCAAGACCAACGTGAATGAAAGTCTGTATGTTGCAATCGAATCACTTGGCAGCACCCTGATTCGATCGGTTATCCCTGGCAACTCATGGGCTTTTATCGGACGCAAAGGTTCTCCGGGCGTTGCGCTGGAAAGTCGAACCAATGACAGCGCGGTGGTGAGTCTGCAAGTACCGAACTACTTCAGCTTCGGGGAAGGAGCGGTAACGTCTGCGCCTCTTTCCGTTCCTCTGGGTTGGGATTCGCTGTCGTGGTCAGGCGGAATCAATTCCGGAATTACAGATGTGAGGCTCGCTTTGCTTGGGGTTAAGGTGGATGGGGGGATGGACACCCTCCGCGTATTCTCATCGGACAGTCTGAATGCAAACCTTGATTTCTTGAGCACTCTTACCTCAGGGCCACGATATTCTTCGGTCCGTGTTTCGGGGCTACTCAACAGTGCCGACGCATTGTTCACCCCCACGTTCAAAGAGTGGATAATCGATCTGAGGCCATCCGCTGACCTGGCGGTGAGCTCGCGAACTCTGGGTCAATTGAGCGCTGTCCAGCGGGGCACTGTTTTCAATCTACCTGTTGAAGTACACAATATCGGGTTCCAGGGTGCTGACAGCGCACGTATCACGGTTTCCATGTACGACAAGTTCAATAAGGCAAGGCCGATAGCGTATGCCATGCTGGATACAATCCCGGTTGGCGGTTTCAAGAGCACGGACATTCCAATTGAAACGATAAACTTTCCGCGCAGGGTGACACTGCAGGTGAGTGTTGCCCCGTCGAAAAAGGGGAAGGACCTTGTACCGGATAACAACACTGCATATTTTGCATTGGACGTGACAGGGGTTGTTCTTGCAGGTGTTCAGGTGTTTGCCAATGGTGTCCAGCTTATGGATGGAGATTATGTTCCTGTGCATCCGGAGGTGAGAGTTCGAATACCGGGAGAGGAAAACCACAGTTCACCAGTACGGGGAATCCGTCTGTTCGTGAACGGCGTTCGTTACGTTTATCCCCACAGAGAACTGCGTAGTGTTTCTGTTGATGATGCGACGTTCCGGCCGGAATTACGCGATGGGTCAAACGAGTTGCGTTTTTTGGTCCTCCGTTCCGACCTCAATGGAGGAATTGATTCAACAGAACATTCCCTCTCTGTGAACGTCATGAGAGAGTCGAAAATCCTTCAGGTTTTCAATTATCCCAATCCATTCGCGCATGAGACATCTTTCACATTTACTCTCACCGGTGCAGTCCCGCCCGAGGAACTGACGATTCGCATTTTTACAGTGACCGGCAGGAAGATTCGAGAAATCTCTGTTGATCGCTCTCAATTGCAAGTTGGTTTCAATCGAGTCCATTGGGATGGGAGAGATGGCGACGGAGACGAAATTGCCAATGGCTATTATTTCTATCAGATAGCCAGCAGAGGCGTTGAGGGCAGAACGGAAACGACAATTGAAAAGCTTGTCAAGGTTCGCTAGAAGAGCACGACTACCGACGTAATCCTGGCTTCTTCGATGCTGAGGTTTGGCTATTGATGATGAGTGTCCCTGCCGATGATGTCTTTACCCAATAAGCATTTGCAGGCAAAAGAGAGTCTGCGGCAAAGTAACCGGTGTCATAAAGGAAGAAATCTGAACTGATTATTCCTGCCGGGATCGATATTATCGAGTCCACACTGATCGGCGATGACAACGATCCGATCATATTCCATCCAGCGCTAACCGCAAGCGAATCCACAAGTCGTGGTGCTCCTGTTAACGCAACCTCCTGGTCTCCGCTGAATTTCAACCAGTAACCAGTTCCGTTCCGCAAGGTGTCCTTGAGTGTGTAGCCTGTCGATGGCTCGAAGGCATATGCAGGCGAGGTTGCCGTCGGGAAAAGAGATGTCGTGCGCTGGTCTGCTGCAGTCAGTGGAACAGAGAGCATATTCCATCCGTCAAAGAAACTGTATTGTTGCGTTACTTCATTGAACGTGGTGAAGCTGAAGAATCCCGAGAATGCGCTAGTGCCACTGAGATTCGAAGCACTGACACGCCAATAGTAAATGGTATTCGAAGCAAGGGTATCAACGAGCAAAACGGTATCTGTCAACGCAGAGTTGTCGACAATAACGGAGGAGAAAAGTGAATCTGTGGAAAGCTGCAAGCGGTAACTCTGCGCACCGCTGGATGTATTCCAACGGAGGATGACGGATGTCGGTTGCTCCGATCCATGATCAGCCGGTGAAACAAGGCTGGGAGGATTGGGGGCGGATGAGGTAAATTGCAGAAGGGCGGTGACTGGAATATGGTCGGCTGCATAGTGAATTGCATTCGCCACATTGGAAGGCACCGCGGTGTTTGGCATTGCGTTAATCGAATCGTTATAGTGGTTTCCGTCATTGCCAACATTCACAATCGAACCTTGCAGGATGTGTGCCCCTCCCGGGGTGGCGATTCCTTCCGAATACAGAATCATGTCAAAGCGGTCGTCCATTCCTCCATTTGCCCCCCCACCAAAACTCCTCGTTCTTGGTGATTGTGTATGGTGAACAGCATAGGCTGAGTTGTTCCAAGTCCCACTCAGTGATTCGGCATCAAGGAAGTGCCCATCGTCCCCGGGCGCGTTACGCAACAGTCTCACGTATGCTGATTCATTTGCTGCATAAATATTAAAATCTCCAAGGACGATAAAATTGGAACCTTTCAACAATGTGTTTGTCACATTACGCAAACTGTCCACTTCCGCACTGCGTGCGGTCCGATCCGCGCCGGTATTGCCTGCTTTGAGATGGACACTGTATATGCGTAAAGTTTCAGCGGAGCCTGAATGGAAAAGAGTGAACTCATTAATGTCACGAAGCTGGGTTGCGACGGGAGTGTTGCTGATAAACGAGATTTTCGCCGGCTTATAGTAGATGCCGTTGTCGGAATCGGGGCCGTCGACGAATGCACCTGTATTGTACTGTCCCGGGTATGATCTATCAATGACACGCGTAAAAAAAGAATCAACAGCCGCCGCCTCTGCGATTTCCTGGACCACCAGAATGTCTGGTTGGGTATGCTCAATCACTGTCCGAAAGAAAACGTCACGCGTGCTGTCGCTCGTGTTGTAATTGAGCAAATTGTATGTCATGATCTTGAGTGTATCTTGAGATAACGCGTGGGACGAAAGCGCAACTGTCAAGAAGAGGATACAGGAGGCTTGTATGAGGCGGGCGAAGAAAGAGTTCGTAGTGTGACTGCGCATGTCACACACGAAGCCTTGCACACTAACGCAATGCGCATCTACGAGATGTAGAAGTATATGAACTGTTGTACACTCATAGATTACGAAAAGTACATGAGAAATCCAAACGTCAATTCGGGTTGTATTTCATTCCCACCGAACGATTCGTAACCACCATGTTCTCAAGAAAAACGGTGCGTAACGTGCGATACTCTTTGTAGAGTGTGACGGAGTACTCGCGAAGAATGTCAAGCTCATCTGTCTCTGCGAGATTATTCACTGTGACTCTTGTTGAGGCATCGAGTTTTTGGATTTCACGAAGCTTGGCGTTGACAATTGCATGAAAGAGGGGATCAAGCATGTACAGATTTTTGAAGTAGTCTCCCAATGTGTCCTCGGTATGGAGTTGTGGTGATCGGAATATGTGTGAACAAGAACGGGGGAGAGGTGATAATATTTTCCCGGCCTGAATGAACTCAGGCCGGGGTTGGAAGATCATTGTGCGGGGGAGTGGACTGTCGATGCTACTTCAAGAGGGTCATCTTTCGTATCGATGACTCATTGTTGCTAGTGAGCTTGTAGAAATATACCCCATTGGTCAAGTTCGATGCGTCAAAATCCACTTGATAGCGACGACCGGTCTCGGCGTACCCCGAATAGATTGTAGCAACAGTTTGTCCTACCAGATTGAACACTGTCAATTCCGCAATCCCGGATTTCTCCACGGAGAACTGAATCTTAGTGGATGGGTTGAAGGGGTTTGGATAGTTCTGTTCGAGAGCAAAGGTGTTTGGTGTCTCTTCATTGATAACACCAGCGAGAAGCTCAACATTTACTTCTGCGGCGTCGGTAAAGTGCACTGTTCCGTCAAGATCAACCTGACGTAGGCGGTAGTAATATCTGCCGGGAGCGACATTTTCATCGGTCCATGCGTAATCATTCGGTTGAATTGTCGTGCCATTCCCTGCCACAAAGCTGTTGGGCAGTTCCACAAACTGTTCCTGGGCTTCTGCGCGGCGCTGGACATAGAAACCATAATTATTCAACTCGGTGACGGTTTGCCATGAAAGCAGAACATCATCTGTATTAACCACTGAGCCGCCGAAGTATGCCAGCTGAATCGGCAGTGGAGAGTCACCGACGGTACCGATTGCGTATTGGCCCGTTGTGGTTATTCCATCAAATGTCACTGCATCTGCCGTGGCGTTAATCGCCGTAGCGATTTCAGTCCATGTTCCATCAGAATTGAAATCACGCCGAAAGAGCTTCAGGTTGGTCGGATTCAATTGATCGTCGAGACTGATGATGTTGGTTCCGAGATTAAACGTCATTGTAGAAGTAAACGTGCCATTGCCAAAACGGTTCATCACCCAGTACTTTGTAAAAACGCTGTTGACACCAGTCGGCTGTGTTCCTTCGGCCTTATTGTCAATCCGCGTCACAACGATCTGATCTGAACCATTTTTGGCTGTGAAGTTGATGTCAAGATCGGTTCCAGAAAAATCAAACTGACCGGTGGAGTTCACAAGTGCGGACCAGCTAGCCCCCGCGCCAAGAGGAGCTGTTGATGCTTGCCATGCTGTACCGTTCCGGAGAATTCCGGTATGGAGGTTTCCGGAGATGTCTTCTGTTGACGGTCCGCTACCCTCGTTCACTCGCCAGTAGCTGACGAGATCGGAATCGGTGCCTGTACGGGTTTTGTGCATTTGTTCGCGGACTTGTTGAGCCGTTAATCCAACATTCAGGAGACGAACTTCCTCGATCAGCCCTTTGAATGGTCGGGATGTTGAGCTCGGTCCGTTGTTGCCGATCATCGCCGCGAGGCCGGTATTGGTCGCAATGGTTCCGGTTTTTGCAGTTCGGCCAACTTCGACACCGTCCTTGTAAAGAATCATGTTGCTTCCATCATACACCGCCGCCACATGTGTCCACGTTCCAGGCACAAGGTTGCCCGAGCTCGCAATCAGCGTTTTTGTTCCACCGACACTGGTCTTGAGGCGAAAGCGGAGCTTGATTCCGTTTTGATTGAATGTACTCAACATCCAATAGTGATCCTGTTCTGCCACTCCGGAAGTCTTTGTGAGGATTCTCCCCATATCGCTGACAAAATCTTCGGCCTTAATCCAGGCAGAAATGGTGAGTCCGTTATTTCCGGCCGCCGCGACAACGTCGGGCGTACCGGCAGTAACGTAGTCGTCTACTCCATCGAAACGGAGGGCATTACCTGCACCTTGGGCGAAGGATTGTGCGTCGAATGCCAATCCGAATACAAGGGTCAGGGCAACCAAATAAAAGTGCTTCATGATCGTGTTCCTTCTTTTGTTTAATACGTGATTTATCATTCTCACAAGCGCATCTCAAATCTTGAAGTACCGGTCTGTTGACCTTGGTGATCCGGAAGAGAGTTCGTAGTTGGGGAGAATTTGTGATTCAATATAGACAGGGTGTTGGTACTACGTTGTAGTTTGGAACATCGTGGCTGTACTCTGTTCGAAGGTGGTGATTTGCGCGTTCGTCACCTCTGTGTGATCGCCAGAATCGGACAAAATGGAGTCTATAGAGGGATTGTCGCTGGAAGAGGGCGATTCGGGAGGGCCGCCACGTGGATAATGGTGATTGACAGCACAGGGATTCCACTATTGAGAAAAGTCCCCTGGCTCCCATGCCCAGAAGATTTTTCGGAGAGAACTCTCAGTTTCTTCTCTTAACCCCTTGCAGGAAAGTAGTGCGTGACTGCTCCTCCCGGTGTGCGAGTTGAGTCAGAATTTGCACCATTTTCAATCTCGATACGTTTCAGAATCTTCCAGATTGTTCTCTCTGAAAGGGAAATGTTGTATCTCTCCATCAGGCACATCTTGAGGCGGCGTTGGCCGTATCCGGTTTCATCCCGAAGCTTCTTAAGCAACTGAATGTGTGCTTCGGACGTTGCCCGGGGAAAATGATGTGGTCTGCGTGACTGGTCCGTCAGACTTCCTGAATCACTGTTGGATTCGTTGAATCGCTTCAGCCATTTATAGAATGTTTTTCTGCTGATCCCGAACTTCTTACACACGGTCTGGACACTCCCTGTTTCCTTGTAGCAGATCATCCAGGCAAGTCGTGGGTGAAGCGACGACCCGTGACTTCCTTCACTGGCAATTGGTGATGAGTACTGGTGTTCGATTTCAAACATATGGAACCTCATAATGTGAGATATTCAGTATCAATCATTTGATGAGCGTCATACGTTGTACATGCACGTTGTCATTTACTTCGAGCCGATAGAAATACACTCCACTTGCGAGTTGCCCGCCATTCGCATCAAAGTTACTGTCGTAATCTCCAGCTTCTTGTATCTCGTCAACCAACCGCGCAACCTGCTGTCCTATTTCTGAATATACAGTCAATCGGACATGTGCTTTCCGGTGCACAGCGTACCGTATTGTGGTAGATGGATTGAACGGGTTCGGATAGTTTTGATACAGCATAACTTCCCCTGGCAATATTCTCTCCGTAGTGGAGGAGAGTATCTCAACGGTCACCCGGTATGCATCAGTGAAGTGTTCTGTGCCATCCAAATCAATTTGCTTCAGGCGGTAGTAGTAGGTTCCGGTGGAGACGTTGTCGTGCAGCAATTGGTAGTCTTGGGGAACCAGTGTCGTTCCCTGACCGGCAACGAAACTCCCTGCGATAGTGTCAAACGATGTTGATGAAGAGTCACGCCACTGCACGACAAATCCATAGTTATTTGATTCCGTGAGGGTTCTCCATGAAAGCTGAACACCATCATCCGTCGGACTCTGTATTACGTTCAGGTATTGCAGTTGTACAGGCAGTGGTTCTGTCGATTCAATGATGGTTGTCTTCGGATCGCCCACCACAACATCCATCCAGGAGAGATAACGGGACGACATAAAAAAACTCTCGGCGAGATTGTACCCGGACGTATATCTGTCGAAGAGGATAAACGCTATGGCCATCGAGCTTGAATATGGCTCGTACACATACCCTTTCACTCCGCAAATGCCCTCCTGAATCCAGTCGGCTATCAACGATTGACCGTAGACGGGAGGATTGGAAAAAGAGCGAGCAGAAGTGGACACATACGTTTCGCCGATGGAACCGGGAGACCACGAGTTGAACGGAATTCCATAGTCAGTGTACTCAGTCGCATGATGATCATTACTTCCCCAACTCACGTATCCGAGGACTTCAGTTTTATTGGTGAGATATGTCGATGACGCATCCATCTCCACGGTTTTCCCCTTGGCCTCAAGTGTACTTTTTGCCATCGTCAGGTAGTTGTTAAGAGAGGGAAGAGACACGTCCCAATCAGGATCCTGATCCATGACAAACTTTGTTCCGGTCGATACTTGTGTGTTGGGTCCGCTTCGATCGATCAAATCCAGGACGTGCTGCACTGTGTATCCGTCGAGCCGCGTTACCAGGTACAGTCCGAACGTTGCCCGGGAGAAGGCAGCGTTCTGATAATAATAGGGGGAAGTCACACGACCGGCCTGACCAATCAGGTAGCTGTGGTTTCCGAGAAGCAGCATCAACTCACTTTCCACCGATGACGAAAGGGAAGATGTTGAGAATGTGTTGTCCCGGTTGACTTTCAAGGGGACACCCTTCGTGGTGACGATATAGTTGATTGAGTTGACGAGGTTGTTGTTTGTGAGGTACGACTCGACCTGACTGCGAAGAGTCTGGAACTCAATGGAATCGATTTCTTCCGCGGTCGATACGCTGACGTAGATCATGTTCCTATTGGGAATCGCACGAGCGTCTCTGAAGTACTCCCCAATCTGCGCAGAAGCACTGCTATTCGTGTTCACGATGACAGCGACATCTTCATATCCGGCAACGGATATTTCCGTTCCGAGCAGTGATGCTGCAGCAAGTGCAACGTATGCTATGATCTTTCCCCGCATATATCCCCCTTGTTCTCAGGGTATAAGTTCATGCTATATGCCACGCATGGAAGCGTGGACTATGAAAGGAGGAATCAGTGAAACGGCGCAGGAACAGGCGACTATGCAACGCGTCCTTCAGTCAAGGGATCAGGCAGTGCGGTAACTACAAGAGTGTTTCTACATTTTACATGAAATTGTGGGATGAGAGTGGGGCGAGTTTCGATTGGCGTGATTGATTTTCAGACCGGTTTTCAATAGATTCGTTTCACCTTTTCCTTGTAACCCCAATGTTTGTACGATTTGTCATGGAGAGGTGGCCGAGTGGTTTCCCGAAGGTGGCGAAGCCATGCCTTCGGCAGACTCCTTCGGAGGAAGGCGCTAGCTTTGAAGGAGTGATGCCCTTTTTTGCATACATACTTAGAAGCAGACGAGATGGAACGCATTACTATGGTTCAAAGGCTGATGTAAGCAAGCGTCTGGATGAACACAATGCCGGGAAAGTACGATATACAAAGGGACATCGTCCTTACGATATCAAGTATGTCGAGAGTTTTGAGACACGACTCGATGCACGTCGACGTGAGTTATTCTTCAAATCAATTGATGGCTATATCTGGCTGAGAGAATCCAAGATTATTGAAAAATAGGAGAGGTGGCCGAGTGGTTGAAGGCGCTAGTCTCGAAAACTAGTATAGGCGTAAGTCTATCGAGGGTTCGAATCCCTCCCTCTCCGCGTCGTGGTGGAAAAAAGAGACGAGTTGTAAGTCTATTGAGGTTCGCCGTCCCGGCCGTGAGTTGGGACGAGCCTCGATGCGCAAAGCGGGTCGGGGTTGTCTATGTTTCAGGACCAACTGATGATGCCTATTGACAACACATCACCATGGTCGTATATTGATCCATGCTCCCAATGAACTCCAACATTCTTTATACCGACTTGAACAACAGCCCCTGGTGCCGCTGGTGGTGGATCATGATTTCCCATACCGGTGAACCAGGAACGAACTGAAAGAAACTGAACTCGTATTTACACGAACCCTTCCTGATCTCCGGGAAGGGTTTTTTATTTGGGAAACCAATGATCTCATGTTCTGAGTTCGAAGAACTCGCGCAAGCATACAACATCATCCCGCTCGTTCGCACGATGCTGGCGGATGTCTTCACGCCTGTTTCGACGTACATGACGTTACGTGAGCAAGGCAAACCGTCGTTCCTGTTTGAAAGCGCCGAACCGGATGAGAAGATCGGACGCTATTCGTTCATTGGCATTGATCCGGCGATGATGATTTCCGCTCGTGGCAACACGATCAGTATTCAAGAAAACGGAAAGACCACGCAGCTTGAGGGAAATCTGTTTGACGTTCTGGCTGAACTCAGTGGTCGATACAGGGCGCCGTTACATGTCGGGCCCGCAGGCTTTATCGGCGGTTTCATCGGGTACTTTGGTTATGATTGCGTCAGACATCTTGAGAACGTTCCTGTGCGTGCGAATGGGGGACCCGGTGAACCGGATGCGGTGCTTGGCATGTTTACGACGGTTGTTCGCTTCGATCATAGAAAACAGGAATTCTCCATCATCCAGAATGTGCTGATTGATTGCTCGATTCCACTTCAGAAGCAATACGATGATGGCGTCAAGAGAATCAGCGCTATAGAACTGCGCTTGCGTCGGGCGACGGTTATCACTTCCAACTTCTCGTCAGATATCTCCAGCATCAGCGAGCGATTCCCGCAAACAGAATTCCGCGAGGCAGTCGAATTGGCAAAGCAGAACATATACGAGGGAGATATTTTCCAGGTGGTTCTCTCACGCAGCTTGCAATTGGCATTTTCGGGGGATCCTTTCCCGGTTTACCGGGCACTTCGCATGATCAATCCGTCACCATATCTCTTTTACATTGATTTCATGGATACGAAGCTCATCGGATCATCACCCGAGCTTTTGGTGAGAGTGTGTGATGGGGTTGTGGACGTGTTCCCAATCGCCGGAACGAGACGACGCGGCAAGACCGATGAAGAAGACATTGCACTTGAGCAGGAGCTGTCCCACGACGCCAAGGAACTTGCTGAACACATAATGCTGGTTGACCTTGGAAGAAACGATGTTGGCCGGATTGCCGAGTTTGGCAGTGTGGAAGTTCCGATACTTAAACGCATTGAACGCTACTCACACGTCATGCACATCGTATCGCACGTGCGTGGCCGCCTTCGTGGCGACAAAACAAGTATTGATGCATTGAAGGCATGCTATCCCGCCGGTACGGTTTCAGGCGCACCGAAAGTCAGGGCAATGGAGATCATTGCAAAACTCGAACCGGAGCGGCGTGGAGCGTATTCGGGAGCTGTTGGATACCTGGGATTCCGGGGTGAACTTGATACGTGTATCGCCATTCGGACTATCGTTGCTCACAGGGAGAGGCTCTCGATTCAGGCGGGAGCGGGAATTGTGGCTGATTCTGTTCCTGAGAACGAGTATGTTGAGACGGTGAACAAAGCCCGCGTGCTGCTTGATGCAATCCGGATTGCAAATGACGGCCTCCGAATGAACGGAGCAGGGGAACGATGATACTGGTGATTGATAACTTCGATTCGTTCACGTACAATCTTGTGCAGCTCATCGGCAAAATCAGGAAGGATGTTGTCGTTTATCGGAATACTGAATTGACAGTGGATCAAATTGCAGCGCTTCATCCTGAACGCATATTGATTTCACCAGGTCCCGGACGCCCGGAGAATGCGGGTGTAAGTCTGGATGTGATCAAGACGCTTGGCGCGATGATTCCCGTGTTGGGTGTTTGTCTCGGACATCAGGCCATCGGACTTGCATCCGGCGGACGAGTGGTACATGCGCCCACCTTGATGCATGGACGGACTTCCGAGGTCTTTCATTCCGGGAATGGGCTCTTCTCGCAACTGCCAAGTCCCATTGTTGCGACTCGATATCATTCACTTGTTATTGACATGAAGACTCTGCCGGAATCGTTGGAAGTGACCGCCCGAACAAAGGATGGCATTGTTATGGGAGTACGACACAAAAAGTACCCCATAGAAGGCGTGCAATTCCATCCTGAATCGATTCTCACCCCTTCAGGTGAAATGATTATCAGAAACTGGCTGCAGGTGCAATAGAGAATATGAAACAGTATATTGAAGCGTGTTTATCGGGAAAAGGACTTACCACGGAGGAAGCCGCCTCTGCTCTTGATGTGATTATGTCGGGCCAGGCAACCGATGCGCAGATTTCCGGACTGCTGATCGCGTTGAGGTTCAAGGGAGAGACCGTGGAGGAACTGGTCGGCTTCGCGCAAACGATGCGTGAACGCGCAGTGACAATCACTGTCGATGACCCTAACGCCATTGATATTGTGGGAACGGGTGGCGACGGACGTGGTACGTTCAACATTTCAACGGTGGTAGCTTTTGTCGTTGCTGGTGCAGGCGTAACCGTAGCAAAGCATGGTAACCGGTCTGTTTCAAGTCAATGTGGAAGTGCTGACGTGCTTGCCGCGCTTGGTGTCAACATTCAGGCAGCACCGCCGGTTGTGGAGCATTGTGTCAATCGGCTCGGCATTGGATTTCTTTTTGCGCCGATGTTCCATCCTGCTATGCAGCACGCAGCCCGATCGAGAACTGAACTTGGCGTCCGAACGATTTTTAACATGCTTGGCCCGATCACAAACCCCGCGAGTGTACAACGGCATGTGATTGGGGCGTATCATCCCAATGTTGCCCGTCAGCTTGCGGCGGCCCTCGGTCGGCTTCGCACAGGTCGGGCATGTGTCGTCCACAGCAGCGAAGGCCTTGACGAAATCGGACTTGAAGATGAGACAAAGGTGTTTGACGTTGATGAGACCGGCACGATCAGTGAATATACGGTTACCGCTGAGACCTTTGGTTTGAACAGCACATCACTCGAAGAACTCATTGGTGGAAATGCACAAGAGAACGCCCTGATTGCACGGAGTGTTCTTTCCGGGAAAGCAGGAGCGCAACGCGATGTGGTGATTGCGAATGCCGCCATGGCAATTCATGTGGCAGGAAAGGCCTCTTCCCTCATCGATGGAGCGGAAATGGCAGCACGGTCCATTGACTCCGGCAGAGCAAAGGAAAAACTGGAACAGCTTATCCTTATGACCTCGGCATAATGAACTTCCTTGAAACCATCCTCGCCCACAAACGGGACGAGATCGCTGCAAAAAAGAAGACCGTTCTTCGAGCCACGCTGGAGGACAAGCCGAAGTATGAGTACAAACGTCGTTCGCTGCGAGCCGCGGTGGATGGAAAAGAGCTTGCAGTTATTGCCGAGATTAAGAAGGCGTCACCCTCCAAGGATGTCATCCGGCACAATTTCGACCCGTCGGATATTGCACGGGGGTATCTGCAAGGTGGTGCCGCGGCATTGTCCGTGTTGACAGACGAAAGGTTCTTTCAGGGTCACCTGGATTTTATAGAGCGAATGAGGAATTTTGTCCCTGTTCCCATCCTGCGTAAGGATTTCATTCTCGATTCGTATCAGTTGTATGAAGCCCGTGCCTGCGGTGCCGATGCGGTGTTGTTGATTGCAGCTGCCATTGAACCTGCAGCACTCAATGATTTGATTGACGAGGCACAAGAGCTTGGCCTTGAGGCGCTCGTTGAAGTCCATAACGAAGATGAAATGGAAAAGCTGGATTTCGGGCGGGTGAACCTTGTCGGTATCAACAACAGGGATCTTGAGACGTTCGACACGGATATCATGACTTCTGTGAGATTGAAAAAATACGTTCCGGCGAACGTCTGTATTGTGAGCGAGAGTGGTATCACGGGAAGAAGTGATATTGAGTTACTGATGAGCCATGGCATTCATGCTGTTCTCATCGGCGAGTTGTTCATGCGGGCCGAACATCCGGGCATGGCCCTTGAGCAGCTCTTGGGCAGCATCGTACCGGTGACAAAATGAAAACCAAGATCTGCGGGATTACGAGCGTCGAGGATGCGTTGACGGCATCGGGGCTTGGTGCTGATGCCTTGGGCTTCATCTTTTCAAAAGATAGTTCGAGGTATGTCGAGCCGCGCACGGTAAAGGACATTGTCATGCAGCTTCCGCCGTTCACGACCCCGGTGGGCGTGTTTGTGAATGCCACACGAGAAGAGGTTCTCCGTACGTGCGCCATCTCCGGCATACGGGCTATTCAATTTCATGGAGATGAACAGCCGGACGATCTCGGAGGATATACGATACCAACCTATAAAGCGTTCAGGGTGAACGCCGATTTCAATCTCCGATCGCTCCGGAATTATCGACCCAAGACCTTCTTGCTTGATGCATACAGTGAGAACAGGCAAGGAGGGACAGGGAAGGTGTTTGATTGGAATATCGCCGTTGCTGCAAAGGAATATGGCCACGTCATTCTTGCGGGCGGGCTTTCACCTGAGAATGTTGCGGAAGCCGTACGCACTGTCCATCCCTACGCAATTGACGTCAACAGCGGTGTCGAGGCGTCTCCGGGCAGGAAGGATGCGATCAAGCTCGAGCGTCTTTTCTTTACTCTCAAAAACACTCCAATGAACACAGAGGCAGTATGCTGATTCTCATGAAACATGATGCAACCCGTGACGATGTCATCCGGGTGAAGGAGAAAATCGTTGCGATGGGATATCAATCGCACGAGATCCCGGGTGTGCAGCGGGTCGCCATAGGCATTACCGGCAACAAGGGAAAGATCAACCCCGAGCACTTTGCACTGTTGCCCGGCGTGGAGGAGGCGATTCCCGTTTCGAAGCCGTACAAGCTTGTTGGTCGTGATGCGAAGCGGGAAAACTCCGAGATCAACATTGAAGGAGAGATTATTGGCGGGAAGGAACTCGCAATTATTGCCGGACCATGTTCTGTTGAAAGCTATGACCAACTAATGCAGACTGCCGATGTGGTAAAAGAGTGCGGTGGAAAGTTCCTGCGTGGCGGTGCCTTCAAGCCGAGAACTTCTCCGTATGCCTTTCAGGGAATGAAGGAAGAGGGCCTTGTCCTCTTGAAGGAGGCAAAGGAACGCACGGGACTCAAGATCGTTACCGAGGTCAAGGACATTCTAACACTCTCCGCAGTGGCAGAGGTTGCTGACATCATTCAGGTCGGCGCACGGAATATGCAGAATTTCTCATTGTTGGAAGCTGTAGGCGAGTTGCGTAAACCGGTACTTCTCAAGCGTGGCATTTCCGCAACCATAGAAGAGCTGTTGATGTCCGCTGAATACATTCTCGCACGCGGCAATTACAATGTCATCTTGTGTGAACGCGGTATCAGAACTTTTGAGCCGTACACACGCAATACACTCGACCTAAATGCCATTCCCGTCATCAAGAAACTCTCGCACCTTCCGGTCATTGTAGATCCGAGCCATGGAATTGGCATGTGGGATGGCGTCATGGCAATGGCCCTTGCAGGAGTTGCCGCGGGAGCTGATGGACTGATGATCGAGGTACACCCTGAACCCGCAACAGCGCTCTCTGATGGTTACCAATCCCTCAAACCGAAACGCTTCCGGGAATTAATGGAAAAAGTGCGGGCCATAGCCGCAGTTGTGGATCGGACGATGCCGGTTGAGGTTGGTGAATGAAGCAATTGGCAGCAATTCGCACGGATGCCTTTCCGGATGAACGTGGTTACTTCGGAAAGTATGGCGGGAGGTTTGTTCCGGAAACACTGATGCCTGCTTTGAAAGAACTTGAGCGATTGTTCCTGGTTGCCCGCGACGATCAGTCATTCCGCAGTGAATATGTGTCGCTTCTTCAAGAATATGCGGGGAGGCCGACACCTCTGACATTTGCCAACCGTCTGACCGAGCACTATGGCCGTGGAAAGATCTATCTGAAAAGGGAAGACCTCTGTCACACAGGCGCCCACAAGATCAACAACACTATTGGACAAGTACTCCTTGCAAAGCGCGCAGGCAAGAAGCACATCATTGCAGAGACGGGAGCCGGACAGCATGGAGTTGCGACTGCGACAGTTGCCGCAAAGATGGGACTGACATGCATTGTGTACATGGGAGTACAGGACATCGAAAGACAGAAGCTGAATGTCCAGCGCATGCGCATGCTTGGAGCGGAAGTGCGACCGGTAACATCTGGGAGTCAAACGCTGAAGGACGCTACCAGTGAAGCCATCCGTGACTGGGTGACGAACGTGGAGACCACGTTCTACATCAT
>CAZIHJ010000047.1:17793-23441 GCA_964538485.1 uncultured Chitinophagales bacterium
TGAAAGCAGCCCGGCTGCTTGCCCGCCTCGAAGGGATTATTCCCGCTCTCGAAACAGCACATGCACTTGCCTACCTCGAAACACTCATGCCGAAGACCTCTCCGGATGAGGTTGTTGTAATGTGTCTTTCCGGGCGAGGAGACAAAGACATCTCCACTTACGCCGACCGTTTTTCATGAACCGCATTACAGACTGTCTTACAAGGCTTCGGGGAAAAAAGGAAAAAGCGCTCACACTCTTTCTCACAGCAGGTTTTCCGAAAATCAACTCTACTCCGTCCCTCGTGCGTATGCTTGAACGGGCAGGTGCTGACATCATTGAGCTTGGGATGCCTTTTTCCGATCCATTGGCTGACGGGCCTACCATACAACAAAGCTCTCAGGTCGCACTCAAGAATGGAATGACACTCACCCGTGTTCTTCAAACCGTGCAAGAGATCAGAAAGAGTTCCGGTATTCCTGTTGTGTTGATGGGGTACGTCAACCCGATTCTCCGATATGGGGAAGAATCTTTTTTCAAGGATGCAGCGAAGGCTGGTGTCAATGGCATCATTTTGCCCGAGGTGCCACTTGAAGAGAGTCCGAGATTCGCCGCAATGATCAACGGTGCTGGGCTTGCAAACATCTTGCTTGTAACCCCGACCACACCGGCGGAGAGAGTGCAGAGGATCGATGAAATCTGCAACGGGTTTCTTTACTGTGTTTCTATGACCGGCGTGACCGGGATGAAACGAAGTGGGAGCAATGAAGGCTTCATTAAACGTGTCAAGGCGAATGCGAAACGAAATCCAGTTCTGGTCGGCTTTGGAATCTCGACGCCGCGGGACGCGAGCAAGTTGGCTCGAGATGCTGATGGGATCATCATCGGGAGCGCGTTGATCAAACGCCTGCTTGCCGGAGAATCCAACACCGGCATAACCCGATGGATTAAACGGATGAAGAACGCAATTGACTGACCTGCTATCGTGAGCGCTTGCATCTCACCACGGTTCGGGTTATCGTTCATCCGCCGTATATTGTCCTGTTGTGATTTGTTCACGTAGCTTAATTCCCATGTGGAAGTTCCTGGTAGATACGTTCTTTCCAACTCACCGACTGGCGATTCTTCTTTCCATTCTTGTCGGGCTGATGCTCGGTCTTGGATACTTTACGTGGAGCTATGCTGAAGGGGGTTCATACTTCAGCAACGATCCCCGTGCGTGTGCCAATTGCCACATCATGCGTGAGTACCTCGATTCCTGGCAGAAATCGAGTCACAGTAGCCGCGCCACTTGCAATGATTGCCATACGCCGGATGATCTGATCCCGAAGTATTTTGCCAAGGCAGAGAACGGCATCCGGCATTCCTGGAAGTTTACATTCCAAACATTTCCCGAACGGCTTCGCATCACCTCGATGAACCGCGATAACTTGCAGGTGAACTGCGTGCAATGTCATCAGGGATTGGTCCGCGAGATTGCCGGACGAACACAACACGAACTCTCACAAGAACAGACCTGTGTACATTGTCATGCCGAGGTAGGACATGGCGCTCGATACTAAAGTATTCCGGAGGAGGTATTTCCATGGCTGACCATCAACCCGCCCGCGTCCCATCAAGGTATTTTTTTATTGTCATTGGTGTGGCGATTCTGACGTTTCTTGCTACATGGTTACTCTTCAATGTTCGTGACAGAAAAGACGAAGCGCAGGAAGTATCATTTCGTCTCGCCGACCTGAATGAAGAGACCATCGATCCTGCTGTTTGGGGCAAGAACTTCCCCCGGCAATATGACGGCTACAAGAGGACAGTTGATACCGTGCGGACACGTCATGGAGGCAGCGATGCCTTTCAAAAACTCGATGCCGAGCCGGCCCTGCGAAGGATTTTTGCAGGATATGCCTTCAGCATTGATTACCGCGAAGAGCGGGGTCATGCATTCATGCTTGCAGATCAGGACTCGACGTTGCGCGTGACGCAACGGAAACAGCCGGGTGCTTGCCTGCATTGTCACGCCTCGGTAATTCCGGCATACCGGAAGATCGGCAATGGTGACGTGATGAAGGGCTTTGAAGAAGTGTGTGCAATGCCCTATCCCGATGCGCGCAAGTTGGTCGACCATCCGATTGCGTGTATTGATTGTCATGATCCCAAGACGATGGACCTTCGCGTCACCCGACCGGGATTTCTGAACGGGATCAAGGCATTTATGAAGACAGCAAAGGGGATAGATAATTATGATCCCAACAAGAGCGCAACACGGCAGGAGATGAGAAGTTATGTTTGCGGACAGTGTCACGTGGAGTATTATTTCAAGGGGGAGCGAAAGACTGTCACGTATCCCTGGAGCAACGGGCTGAAGGTCGAGGAGATCGAAGCGTACTATGATGCTGAAGGGTTCAAGGATTGGACCCACGAGGAAACAGGAGCTCCTGTGTTAAAGGCGCAGCATCCGGAGTTTGAGATGTGGAATCAGGGCATCCATTCCCGTAGCGGTGTTGCCTGCGCCGATTGTCACATGCCATACAAACGCGACGGTGCGGTGAAGATCAGTGACCATCATATCCGGAGTCCGATTTTGAATATTTCACGCGCCTGCCAGAATTGCCATCCGCAGCCGGAGGACGAGATGAAAGTCCGGGTTGAGACGATTCAGGATCGCACACGCAAGTTGATGGACAGGAGTGAGCAGGCGTTGCTTCAGTTATTCGACCAGATACATCAAGCAAAAGCGCGCGGGGTATCAGAAAAGGGACTTGACGTTGCGCGGGCTTTGCAACGCAAGGCACAATTCCGGTTTGACTTTGTTGCGGCAGAAAACTCGATGGGATTCCACGCGCCTCAGGAAGCGGCACGTATCCTGGCAGAGGCGATTGATTATGCCCGTCAGGGTGAACTGGCGGCGGTCAGAGCAAAATAGATCCTTGACTTACGAGGGTTGCTACGCATAGGCGATCAATCTTGCCACCTTTGCGGCGCAACCCCAACTGAGTGTCACACCTGCGCCGCCGTGTCCATAGTTATGGATAACAGGCCGGCCGAATTCCTGCGTCAACTCCAGCCGGACACCGCCACGTCTTCCCGGTCGGTAGCCCATCATGCTCCTTCGCTTGAAATTGTCGATATCTACTCCAACAAGCGCCCGCATGATTGATTGGTTAATGGTGAAGATGGGTTCCGGCACATCTTCAAAAAGCGGATATCGGGCTTTCGGTGCCCGCCAGAGCTCACCTCCGCACTGTTGCGGCTCCTCACGACTTCCACCGAGGAGCCATCCCCGCTGTCCGGGAGGGCACGCCGATGAACGTGGAAAGCAATACACATCATTCCCATATTCCGTCTCCGGCGGCGTGTAGTTGTATGAAAAAATTGATCCATCTGACCGCAAAGGAAACGGAGCATCTTCAATCATCAATAAGTGCCCGCGAATCGGATAGAGTTCTTTGTCATTGAACAGCTCGCGTGCCCAGAGTCCCGTACAATTGACGATCAAGTCGGAGCGGATTTCGCCAAGCGATTCCCGATTTAGTTGCTCGTCCACCTCCACGATCCTTCCACCAGACATCATGTATTCCCGGAACAAGTATGGCAAATACACTGGCGTCTCCACAAATAAGTACTCGGCCACCCAACCGGAAATCTCATGTTTGATTGCTTGTTCAAATTGGATGTGTCTCCTTGAGCCACCATATGGTAATGCGTTTCGCAATACACGTGTGTACGGGGGCATCTCAACTTTCTTGTTGGCAAAGAGCTCATAATGCGGTTGCCACCGCACGGCCGTGCCCAGCATGCCGACGTATTTATCCAGCTCCTTCTGTGTGGCATCGAACACCTCGGTCATGTTTTTCATGTCCACGGAGTGCGGTGCAATCAGCGCTGGTGGATACAGACTGGCAAATTCGGGAAGGGCCAGAGTCCCGATGCTTTTGTCTGCACGCAAATGAGTAACCACCTCGGTGCGATAACCGATCCTCTGAAGATAATGTGCGGTGGTAATGCCGATGACCCCGCCGCCGATTACTGTAATGGTCTTGACGTTCATAGTTGGTACTGAAGATATTCCTCGCGGCGCTCACTCGCAAGTATTCTGGAAAATCATCGTCGTTTTTTGTACTATGAAAGCGCCCCGGAGTCGTTACTGATCCAGCGCATTCATGCTTTTCAAACTCTACCCAGGAACAAGTGAGTCAGGTACGCGTACGTTTTGCCCCGAGTCCTACCGGCTATCTCCATGTCGGAGGTCTGCGGACGGCATTGTATAACTATCTCTTTGCCAGGAAACATGGAGGTACGTTCATTCTCCGCATTGAAGATACCGACCGCGCTCGTTATGTGGAAGGTGCAGTGGAGAATCTCATTCAGACACTCCATTGGGCCGGACTTGAATACGATGAAGGTCCTGTGAAAGGTGGACCGAAGGGGCCATATATACAGTCCGAGCGTATCGCTATCTATCGTCAACACGCTTTGGACCTGGTGGAGCGAGGAAAGGCCTATTATGCATTCGATACCGCTGAGGAGCTGGATGAGATGCGGAAAGCACAGGAGAAGATGCGCGTTGCACCAAAGTACGATCGCCGCGCATTGAAACTGAGCAAAGAAGAAATACAGTCGAATCGGGAGTCAGGGGTTCCGTCAGTTATACGACTCAAAGTTCCTGATGCAACGACAGTCGGGTTTGATGATATTGTCCGGGGGCGCGTGGAATTCTCCAGCGAACAAATTGATGACCAGGTGCTGTTGAAGTCGGATGGCTACCCGACATACCATCTCGCCAACGTTGTGGATGATCATTTAATGGGAGTGTCGCATGTTATTCGCGGCGAGGAATGGCTTTCGAGTACTCCCAAGCATGTGTTATTGTATCAGTATTTTGGATGGGAACTTCCGACGTTCGCCCATCTCCCGCTCCTGTTGAATCCGGACAAGTCCAAACTCAGCAAACGACAGGGCGACGTCGCAGTTGAAGATTATCGACAGAAGGGCTATCTGAAGGAGGCCCTGGTCAACTTCGTTGCGTTTCTTGGATGGAATCCCGGCGATGAACGCGAGATATTCTCACTCGAAGAACTTGTCAACGATTTCTCCCTTGAAAGAGTTGGCCAGTCCGGCGCAGTGTTTAATGTCGACAAGCTGGACTGGATGAATTTCCAACACCTTCGAAGAAAAACCGATGCCGAAGTTTTGGAAATGCTGAAGAATCATTTGAAGCAAACTCGATTTATGGAAATGTATTTCGATGACAGTTATCTCCTGAATGTCATTGTGGCTATGCGGGATCGGGTTACCTTTGTAAAGGACTTTGTGGAGAAGAGTCCATACTTCTTCGAAGCACCCACCCAATACGATCCTGAGGTAGTGAAAAAGAGATGGAAACCGGAATCGCCCGGGCAGCTGAGTGTGTTGATAAGCAAGTTTTCTGCATTGCGAGATCCAAAAAAGGAAGACTACGAAGCAGCTCTTCACCAGGCGGCAGAGACATTAAAGATCAAGAACAGCGAACTGATTCATCCACTGCGGTTGGCAGTCTCCGGCATGGGTGCCGGCCCGGGCTTGTACGATATCCTGTATCTCATCGGGAAAGATGAGACGATCCTCAGAATTACATCAGCAATCGAAAGACTACAGGCAGAATGACCGAGAACGATAAGAGAATCGAGGAATCG
>CAZIHJ010000048.1:0-23307 GCA_964538485.1 uncultured Chitinophagales bacterium
GCGGATAGTCAAGGAGGTGGTTGTCACTTTCTTTCCGAGAAAGAAAGTGACCAAAGAAATCTTTCCGTCCGCCGAAGGCGGACAACGCACATCCGATGAGACGCCGTCATGGTTATGGTGCGATTCTGGTTGTCGAGCATATTGGGTTCTTTATGTTTAGTAAATGCCACCAGAATCGCAAAGCTCGGTCTGGCTTCCCCACACACACAGCCAGCGATTGCGGACAACCGGATAACAGCCCAGATTGAGAAACCCAGCTGTCGGTTCGCAGTGCCTTGTCATCAAAACTTTGATTCTATATCGTCCTTCTCTTGACAAAGAGAGGGACCACAGGGAGAGTTCTAGTCCTAATTCAAAGAGCACGGATAGTCAGGGTCTAGATGGAACTCCCAACACACTCAAAGATTTCCCGACCCGGCAACCAATCCACCCCTCTGTTTGTTGCATCAAATGAGTCCCTTTACTATATTGGGCACACTTTTATTGTCGTCCGTTTACCCCAACTGAAAGGAATAGCTCATGAAGACAACGCTGCGGAGTATCGCGTTTGTCGTTGTGTTGCTTCTTGTCTGTGATATCGCTTCCGCTCTGCCACGGTTTGCTGCGCGCACCGGAGCGAAATGCCAGTCGTGCCATGTCAATCCCTCCGGCGGAGGAATACGCCAGACGTTCGGTGTACAGTATGGCCGCGATCAGCTTCCCGTGCCCACCTGGTCCGAGGAGTACAACCTGGATGAGTTCAGCACGCAGATCACCGACTTCATCTCGGTGGGAGCGGACTTCCGCACACTCTTCTTTTATCAACAGCTTCCTGATACCAGCGCAGCGGCAAAGACGAGCAGCAACGCATTCTGGCAAATGCAGGGAGATGTCTATATGAATTTCCGCATTGCAAAGAAGGTGAGTATCTACATCGACAAGGGGATTTATAGCGGCTTTGAGATATTCGGTCTCTTGAACATCCTGCCTGCCAATGGTTTTATTAAAGTCGGGAAGTTCACTCCGAACTATGGCATGAAGATGGATGACCACACGACATTCATCCGGGAATATACGGGCTTCAGCGCGGAACGTGGCCGGTCAGAAGTGACGGGGGCCGAGGTTGGTGTTTCTCCCGGTCCAATGACCATCACCGGCGGTATCTTCAACGCAACGGATGGGTTCGGCGCGGGGGCAAGTGATAAAAAAGCGTTCCTCGGTCGCGCCGAGGGTATCTTCAAGGCAGGCGAGGATATCAATATCGGCGTCGGTGCAAACGTGTTTACAAAGAAGAATGCCACGGGTATCCGCACCACGCTGTTCGGCGGGTTCGGTGCGTTCAGCTATCAGGACTTCACCCTGCTCGGTGAAGTGGACATGCTGCAGAACAAATTTTCCGGCGTGACTACGGATGGTCTCGCTGCATATGTCGAAGCAAATTATGTTGTTACACCGGGAGTTGACGTGAAGGTCGCGTACGATTTCTACGATCCGGATGTTGATATCAAGACCGGTTCGATGTCGCGCTATAGCGTTGGACTGGAGTTCTTCCCGATCAGCGGCGTGGAAGTCCGACCGATGTACCGTATTATGAAGGAAGACCCGACGGATATCAGGAACGACGAGTTCCATATGTTGATTCATTTCTATCTCTAAGAGGACGATATGGTTGTGCGACGAACAGGAGTAGTACTGGTGCTGCTTGCGGTTGCGGCGCTCGGCGTTTATAGCTGCAAGGATATGGGAGATGAGGTTGGCCTTGGCGGTGGCGTTCTGACGGCAAACACATTCAATGTTTCGCTTGGCGCCGGCGGACAAGCCACGATCACCATCAGCGGTGGACATCCGCCATATGAGATCACCGGGCAACCGAATCCGGCTCTGGCGTCTGCGTCACTGCTGAACGCAGACCAAAGCCCTGCAACACTCGTTATCACAGCGCCGCCGGTGGTCCTTATTGGCGGAACGACAACAGTGGAGATCAGCGAGTCTCACGATGGTGACGCGAGTGATGCACTGCTGCACGGCATCACGATCAGCATTACCGTGAGTCCGGCACCGGCGCTTGTTGCCAACCCGACTTCGGTGACGGTAAGCCAGGGACAGTCCGTGAATGTCTCCATCAGCAACGGTACGCCACCCTACGTTATTGACACGGCCCCGAATGCCGGCTTCGCGACCGCGTCCTTCGTGAACGCCAATGCCAACCCGGCGATATTGACGATTACAGGGGTGTCAATTGCATCCGTTTCCGGTTCCACATCCGTGAAGGTGAAAGATAGCTCTCCTTCGCCGGAGCGTGAAGTAACGGTTCCGATCACGAAAATTCCGTAGTCACCTGCAACCTTTTCACGGGGTCGCTTGTTCATAGAGTACCACCATCACGTTCAGGTTCATCATTTGGAGGTAGTGTGAGAGTGCATTTTTCGGCGGTTGTTGTAGCAGTACTGGTTGTTGCTTCTGTCGCAAGCGCACAGGAAGAAAAGAAAGTAGTAAAGAAAGAGGAGAAGAAGGCAACGGGCGCGCTGTCGTTCAAGAATGATGTCTTTCCGATTATCCAGAAAAACTGTCTTCCCTGTCACGCAGAAGAGAACTTCAACCCAAGCGAACTCTCGTTGGACAGCTATGAGTTGATGAAAGCCGGCGGACAGAACGGGGTTGCGTTCATTGCTGGGAAGTCCAAAGAAAGCAACCTGATTCTGAAATTTTCAGAGAAACCGCCGTTCGGCGACAGAATGCCACTGAACTCGAAAAAGAAAATTAAAGACGGCAAGGCAAAGTGGTTGAGTGATGAGGAAGTGAAGACGATTGCCACGTGGATTGATCAAGGGGCAAAGAACAACTAATCCCCCCAAAGGCAAGACAAACGGGCCCCAATCACCAACGATTGGGGCTTTTTCTTTTATGACCCTTCGTTGATTCTCGCCCTCAATCTCCCGATATTGCTTTACATAATCTCACAACATAGCAGACATGTATGGCCGAAGAGAAAAGGCCGAATCCCCTCAAATCCCTCAGTATCCGGTTCACCACCGATCTTCTTGTAAAGATCCTCATTGCGTTGGTATTAGTGCTGGCCCTCGCGTTCATGTTCCCGCGAGGCGAGGCGCTTGATCTCGACTACAAAGTTGGATCGGTCTGGGCACGCAAGGACCTTATTGCCCCGTTTTCATTTCCCGTGTATCGGGATGAACAGGAGTACAATGCCGATGTTGCCGCGGCAAAGAGCAATGTTGTTCCGGTATTCGATCATGTCGAACAGGCGACCTATGAACAAACGGCAGCAATGATGAACGTGTTCGAACAACTGCGGAGTTGGGGTGAGGGAAGACGCCGGGGAAGTGATACCATGAGTGTGGGCCGGCTCTCACGAGAAACCGGGTTACATTTCTCTGAACACGACGGTGCCATCATTGCCGGACTGTCAGCGCGCAACGGGTTACTGCGCATGGAAACGTTTCTGCTCGATGCCATGGACGAATACCTCTCTGCCGGATTTATTGAGAGATTGAAAGATTCGCTGAGACTGTCGGAGGTGGCAATACGGCGGGGGGCAATCGAAGAGATAGTGCCCACCGGAACGTTGTATGATCGGACGAATATTATTGCACTGCTTGAATCGCGATTACGCACAGAGTTTGGCGGTGACAACGATACGATGGAGATCGCGTACAAAATCGGCATCTCGCTTCTCAAGCCCAACATTGTGTTCAATCCGTCAGCAACCGCGCTTGCTGCAACCGCGGCCGTGGAAGCGATCCCGCGTACCATTGGCGTGGTACAGGAAAGTGAACGCATCGTCAGCAAACACGAACGCGTCACGTTGGAAACCAAACTGAAGCTGGATTCTCTGCGCAAGGCGCGGGCAGAACTCGGTCCCGAATCCGGGGGGACGGTTCAACTGCTCGGCATCGTCTTGCATGTTGCCATTGTGGTTCTATTGTACGGTATCTATCTCTATCTTTTTCGGAAGAGAATCTATTTGAGCAACCGGCGCATGTCGTTGATTGCGCTGCTGATTCTTTTCGAGGGTTTTCTGGCGTATATCACCCGTGAACTGAATGTTGCCGGTCCGGTGGAGTATCTCATCTTCGTCCCTGCAGCATCAATGTTGTTGACTATCGTATTCGATTCACGGGTCGGGTTCTATGGAACAGTTATCATCTCCTTTCTGGTTGCAGGGGTAAGGGGAAACGATTATTCCATTGCCCTCGCTTCACTCGTTGCCGGTGCGCTCTCAGTGTACACGGTGCGGGACATGAAAAACCGGACACAAATATTCCGCTCGCTGGGATTTATTTTTCTCGGCTATGCGCTCTCGATTCTTGCGCTCGGGCTCGAGCGATTTGAAACCCCGGGAGTCATCCTTGAGCAACTCACCTTCGCACTCACCAACGCCATCGTTTCGCCGGTCTTGACATACGGTCTGCTGATTTTTGTGGAACGGTCGTTCAACGTTACCACCGATTTGACGCTCATGGAACTTTCCCATTTCAATCATCCACTGCTGCGACAGCTTTCACAACGGGCACCCGGAACATATCACCATAGCATGACGATGGCGGGTCTTGCTGAAGCTGCCGCTGCTGCAGTTGGCGCCAATGAGGTTCTTGCGCGTGTGGGTGCATGTTTCCATGACATTGGGAAGACCAACAAGCCGACGTATTTTGTCGAGAACCAGCGTGGCACACGCAACCGGCACGACAAGCTCACTCCCCGCATGAGCTCATTGATCATTGCCGCCCACGTCAAAGACGGCATTGCTTTGGCACATGAGCATAAGCTCCCCCAGGAAGTTATTGATTTCATCCCGATGCACCACGGCACTACGCGCATCGAATATTTCTACAGCAAAGCTCTGAAACAGGCAGAGAACTCACCCGATGAAACGAAGATCGACGAGATCAAGGAACAGGACTACCGGTATCCCGGGCCAAAACCGCAAACGAAAGAGACCGGCATCCTGATGCTTGCCGACGCCATTGAAGCGACAGCCCGTACACTCGAGGACCCGTCGCCGCAGAAACTGGAAGCCGTTATCGACGAGCTGATCAAGCGCCGTTTCGAAGAAGGTGAACTGGACGAATGTCCCCTGACACTGAAAGACCTTACGAAAATCAAAGCAGCGTTTCTCGGCGTGCTCGTTGGCATTTATCATTCACGCGTCAAGTATCCGGGGGCGGAAGAACGCGGGATGCGTGCTGCGGAACCGGGAGAGCCGGACGGTGTGAAATGATTCAACTCCGTGATCAATACCTCAATTTTCTCTCACTGGAAAAAAATGCTGCCCGGAATACCGTTGCGTCGTATCGCCTTGACATTACACGGTATCTTGATTTTCTTGAAAAGAAAGGCGTGAACAACCTCAACGCAGTGACAGAGAAACACATGTCGGGGTTTCTCGTCGGATTGCGCCAGCACGGACTTTCCCCGCGTTCGGTGAACAGGGCATGCTCGGCGGTGAAGAGCTTTCACAAGTTTCTGGTTGGTGATGGCATCGTTGAGGTCAACCCCGCCGAGTTGGTTGATACGCAGAAAGTCGAGCGAACACTTCCGGGTGTGTTGACACAGGTGGAAGTCGAAGCGATTTTGCAGCAGGCGATAGCATCGTCGGAAGATAGAAAGCATCTGTGGGCACGTGACCGTGCAATTCTCGAAGTCCTGTACGCATCGGGACTGCGCGTCTCCGAAGTCATTGGCTTGAAACAATCAAATGTGTTTCCCGACGAGGGGCTTGTACGTGTGTTCGGGAAAGGATCGAAGGAACGACTTGTTCCCATCGGGCGGTCGGCATTGCGGTGGATTGATACATACAAGACGGAATGTCGCATTCTGATTGTGAAAGCCGGCAAATCGGAGGATGCCCTTTTTCTGAATGCACGCGGAACACCGCTGACGCGCATGTCCATCTGGAATATTGTCCGCACCTATACACAGAAAGCGGGAATCACCAAGGAAGTTCATCCGCATACGTTCCGGCATTCATTCGCAACCCACTTGCTCGAGGGAGGGGCCGACCTGCGCTCCGTGCAGGAGATGCTCGGCCACGTGGATATTTCCACAACGCAGATCTATACACATATCGACCGTGAGTATTTGAAGGAAGTCCATCGGACATTTCACCCGAGAGCATAACAACGAACAGCATCGGAAGTACACCATGACACCGCGACACAATGGCAAACGTCTGACAATCGACGATCTCCGCAGCGACATTATTGGCATAAACACCATGGTGCCGGTACTCGGTGGTACCAGTCGCAAATATACATTTCTCGATAATGCCGCCAGCACACCGACATTCACGCGTGTGTGGAATCGCGTAGGAGAGTTCCTCCCGTGGTACTCGGGTGTCCACCGTGGCACAGGCTTCAAATCACAGGTGGCGACAGAAGCATACGACCGTGCCCATGATATTGCCGGGAAGTTTGTCGGGACCGATCTGAATCTTAATCAAGTGATCTTTACCAAGAACACCACGGAAAGTGTGAACAAGCTCGCGGCGCGTTATTGCTTTGCCCCCGATGACGTTATCATCGCGACAGGCATGGAACATCACTCGAACGATCTCCCCTGGCGCCGCCACGCGAAGGTTGTTCATGTCCCTATAAAGGAACTGGGATATCTCGATCTCGCAGCGCTGAAGGAAGCGTTACGGCAATATAAAGGAAAGGTGCGCTTGGTGGCAGTCTCGGGCGCCTCCAATATCACTGGTATCTGTTCCCCGATTTACCAAATTGCCGAAATGGCTCATGCGGCCGGAGCGAAAGTCTTTGTTGATGCCGCACAGCTTGTTGCCCACCGACCGTTGGACATTCTCTCAAACGACGATCCGCGCCACATTGACTTTCTGGCGTTCTCAGCGCACAAAGTCTACGCGCCGTTTGGCACCGGCGTGCTGATCGGACCGACGGAGTTTTTTCGCGACGGCGAACCGGATGCAGTCGGCGGTGGCGTCGCAGCGATTGTAACACTGGATGATGTGGAGTGGAACGCCCCTCCTCATAAGGATGAAGCGGGAAGTCCGAACGTGATCGGAGCAATAGCACTTGCCGAAGCATTGGTAATCATGAAGAGTGTCGGAATGGACGTCATTGCAGCACATGAGCAACATTTGCTGGAGTACGCGTTGGACAAGATGAAACGGATTCCGGACATGGTGTTTTATGGACCGACGGATCATCTCGAGGACAAGGTTGGTGTTATTGCATTTAATATGGAGGCAATACATCCCGCCATGGTGGGAGCGATCCTGAGTACGGAGAGTGCCATCGGTGTGCGCAACGGTTACTTCTGCGCGCAGCCCTACGTGAAGCGGCTGCTTAATGTGAGCGCTGCAGCGGAAAAAGACACCGGCTGCGGCATAGTGTCGGCAGACATGGCAACATTTCCGGGAATGGTGCGGGCGAGCTTCGGGTGTTATTCGAACACAGAGGACGTTGATGTCTTGGTGGAAATGCTCGAACGCATTCACCGGAAAGAATACAAAGGAACATACATACAAAACCCCGCGACAGGCACGTTCTCGGCTGAGGGGTTCGAGGTGAACCTCTCCGAATATTTCCCCATGTCGGGTGATAGTCAGGATTTTCCCGAACGCCAGTATTCCGAGTCTGCCTGATGCTGGACGAACTGTACATCCTGCCGATCCTCCTGTTCTCTGTTGTCATTCACGAGATTGCACACGGATATATGGCGTTGCGGCTTGGCGATCCGACAGCGCGCGATCTTGGACGACTGACGCTGAATCCAATTCCGCATATCGATCTCTTTGGTTCCATACTTGTCCCCTTATTCTCGCTTCTGGCCGCCGGAAGAGTCTTCATCGCCTGGGCGAAGCCCGTACCCATCAATCCCAATAATTTTTCAAACATCCGCCGTGATGACGTTCTTGTTGCAGTTGTGGGGCCATTTTCCAATATCGTCCTTGCGCTTGTCTGCAGCATCGTTGTTATTTTGCTGAGTCAAGCAGGCGCAGTGGTTGTAGCTCTCGACTCCCCGCTGGCCGTCGAGGCTCTGGAGTTCCTGCTGAAAATGTTCTATGGCGGAGTGTACCTGAACATTGTTCTTGCCGTGTTTAACCTTCTACCCATCCCACCGCTTGACGGATCGCATATGCTTGCCGCGGTGTTGCCGGATTCCATTGCTGTACAATACCGCAAAGTGGGCTTCCTGGGTATCTTTGTCATTATCGTGTTGATGCGAGTGCCGGCGTTTAATACGGCTTTTTCCGCAGTCATTGGCGGTATCTTCTCGCCATTCCGCACGTTCATCGAACTCTTCCTGTAGCGGACGGCCTGTGCAAGAGATTATCTACGATGGTAACCGACTGGTGTGTGAAGGAGTGTCGCTCGAAGATATCGCAAAAGAGTTCGGGACGCCGCTCTACGTCTATAGTAAGCAGTCAATCGTTGACCATTGCCGGCACATTGAGCGCGCATTCGGCGGACAGGATCATCTGACATGCTACGCCGCGAAAGCCAACAGTAACCCGGCACTTATGCGGGTGATTGCCGCCGAAGGCCTCGGCGCCGATGTCGTGTCGCGCGGCGAGTTGTACCTCGCCCTCAAAGCAGGGTTTCCTCCCGATAAGATTACCTATAGCAGTGTGGGCAAGCGGGATGATGAGATTGCGTTTGCTCTGGAGAGCGATATCCTTGCATTCAACGTTGAATCGTTCGAGGAGCTCGAGGTCCTCAGCCGGATTGCGTCCGCATCCGGGAAAGCCGCGCGCATTCTCTTGCGGGTCAACCTCGATATTGAAGCTGGGGGACACTCCCACATCTCCACCGGGAAAATGGAACACAAGTTCGGCATCGAGTGGGGAAAGGCGGCAGAGGCATTACGCCGCGCCCGTTCAATGCCTAACATTGAAGTGCGCGGGATCCACAGTCACATCGGTTCGCAGATAACACGTGTGGACACGTTCGTGAAGGCAGCCGAAGCTTTGGTCGGGTTGGTACGACAGTTGCGCAACGAAGGGATTGATATCAAAGACCTTGATTTCGGAGGTGGTTTCGGCGTACAATATCGCGGATACGTCCGGCACCCCGGTCTTCCCGGAGAAGAGGCGGAGGAATTAGACCTTTCTGCCGCAACACTGGTACAAGCCGTGTTGCCGATCTTGCGGGAATCCGGCTGCAGATTGTCGATCCAGCCGGGTCGCTCGATCATCGCCCATGCGGGTGTCTTGCTGGTGAAGGTTCTGTATCGTAAGGAGACAGGGCGCAAGGTGTTTATTGTGGTTGACGGAGGGATGAACGACTTGATCCGCCCCAGCTTGTACAACGCATACCATCAGATTGTACCACTGAGTGTCCGGGAGTCACTAGTGGAAACCGTGGACGTTGTTGGTCCGTTGTGTGAGTCGGGCGATTTCTTCGCACTCGACCGCAGACTCATGCGTGTGCAGCGTGGCGAATATCTCGCCCTCATGTGTACCGGTGCATATGGATATGTGTTATCATCGAATTACAATGCACGTCCCCGGCCTGCTGAAGTGCTGGTCGACGGAACGACGACGACCCTGATACGGAAACGCGAATCCATAGAAGAACTCTGGAAGGAATAACGATCCATGCGGTTACACTCTGTTGCTGTTGTCGGTGCCACCGGTCTGGTTGGAAGGAAGATGATGCAAATTCTCGAAGAGAGAAAGTTCCCTGTGGGCGACATTCTCCTTCTTGCATCGGAACGCTCTGCGGGCAAGGAAGTTCGTTTTGCCGGAAGAACACATACAGTGGAGCAACTGACACCGGAGTCGTTTAAGGGTGTTGAAGTTGCGTTGTTCTCGGCCGGCGCAACTGTCAGCAAGGAATTTGCTCGCCACGCTGTCAGAGCCGGAACGCTCGTAATTGATAACAGCAGTGCGTTCAGGATGGATGAACACGTTCCGCTCGTTGTTCCGGAGGTCAACAGAAAGATGATCTTTCATCACAAGGGCATCATCGCCAATCCCAACTGTTCCACAATCCAGATGGTGGTTGCCCTGAAGCCGTTGCACGACCTGTGGAAAATCAAACGCATCGTTGTCGCGACATATCAGTCGGTGACAGGTGCCGGGTACAAAGGATTGAATCAACTGGAAGCCGAGATCGCGAAAGAACCGGTCTACGAGAAGAAGTTTGCTCATCAAATCGCCTACAATGTTCTTCCTCATGTTGACATATTCTATGACGATGGGTACACCCGGGAAGAATACAAAATGGTAAATGAAACAAAAAAAATCATGGGAGACGACACGATCAAAGTCACGGCAACATGCGTGCGTGTTCCGGTGTTTGGCGGGCACAGCGAAGCAATCAATGTGGAGTTTGAGAGAGCATGTGATCTGGAAGAGGCCAGGCGCGCGTTACAACGCGCTCCGGGGGTTATTCTGCAGGACAAACCGGACGATGCATGTTACCCGACACCTGTTGAGGCATGGGACAAAGACGAGGTGTTTGTCGGCCGTCTGCGCCGCGACGAGACTGTACCCAACGGCTTGAATCTCTGGATTGTCTCGGATAATCTCCGCAAGGGTGCAGCCACCAACGCAGTGCAGATAGCAGAAGAGTGGATCAAAGGTCATTAACTCAATAAATTCAGAAGGAAGAAAAATGAAAATGCCATTCATATCATTGCTCATCGTGACGTTGTTCGTGTGTTCCTCCTTTGCGGAGACCTTGCCGAAGTTGGAAATCGGGTCGGTTGGGCCGAAGTTCGCAGCCAACGATGTTGAAGGCACGGAACACACCCTTGACCAATATCTTGGTGAACACCTTGTCGTTTTGATGTTCCTTGCTACCGAGTGCCCTGTTTCTAATGACTACAATGAACGCATGGCCGCTATTGCGTCCAGGTATGCCGGCAAGAAAGTGACGTTCATTGGGGTCAATTCCAACAAGCAGGAAACGGTTGAAGACATCAAGGAACATGCGGCGAAGAACAAATTTCCGTTCATCATTCTGAAAGACCTGAATAATGTAATAGCTGATTTGTATGCGGCACAGGTAACGCCCGAGGCATACGTACTTGATGCAAAAGGGATCTTGCGGTATCATGGACGCATAGATGACAGCCGCGATCCGGATGATATCACATCGGAAGACCTGAGCGCGGCACTTGACGCCATGCTTGCGGGGAAAGAGGTTCCGCGCGCAGAAACCAAGGCCTTTGGATGTGGCATTAAGCGGGTAAAAAAGTAAATGAGGTCTCGTTTCATACTACCATGCCTGTTTCTGTTGTTGCCGTTTACAGCGGCATCGTCGCTTCCCGCTCCATTGCCCGATGTGATGGTGATTGACGAGAATGGAATTGACTCGCTCGTTCGGAACGCCGCGGACCGGGTTGTAATCATTAATATGTGGGCAACCTGGTGTGTGCCATGCATTGAAGAATTTCCGGAAATCCTGCGGCTGCGCAGGCAATACACGGACAAAGGAGTAGAGGTGTTCTTTGTCTCTCTTGACGACCCGAAGAAGAGACAGTCACAAGTTGTTCCGTTTTTGAAACGGATGAATGTGGATTTCCGGACCTACATAAAACGAGCGGGCAACGACGAGCAATTCATTAATGCGCTGAGCTCCGACTGGAGCGGTGCTCTGCCCGCCACATTTATCTACGACAGGAATGGTATGTTGTCGGATATGCGAGTCGAGCAGTTGATGTATGAAGAACTCGAAGCTGCTGTTCTTCCATTATTAAAGAGTCAGCGATGAGGCAAGTGGTCATACTTCCGGCAGCGGCAATGCTGTTGACGCTCTCCGGCTGCCTTCTTATCCAAACCACGGAACATCGCGTGCAACTCCGTGCAGATGGAAGTGGAGAAGCGCTCATGCGCCTTATCGATATCCGTTCGGATGGCGAGACGGATTCAGCCATAGCTCTCGATCTCGAGGGATTGACCATGGCGATGAAAGACGAACGCAGGCCTGAGTTTGAACGCAACGGCAGACGGATTACAACCAAGCAGATGATTGCGCGTGGAGAGACGCTGATCGTGGAAGTGGCATATACTTTTCCGGCGCTTGATGCAGTGGAGGGGCTGCGCCTCGTAGATGACGAACTGGTGATCGTCGTAAGCCCTGAACGCGAAATCATCTCGACGAACGGTCGGATGGAAAAAGAGGAAAGCGGCGGTGTGCGCATTTCGTGGGACGCAGATGAACGCCGGCTCCAATTCGTGATACGCGAACGTCAACTTCCCCGCAGCTCTTCCCTTGGCCGTCTCTACAGCCAATCGTTGCGCTAACCGTGCTTGAATGTCGCGAGTGAATTCTCTACCTTGTATCCCGCCCCGACCAATCGGGACGGGATTTCTGTTTACAGACGAATGAGCATATGAAGAAACCTTTCCGTGAGCGTATCAAGATCGGCCCGATTCTCTGCGATGGAGCAATGGGGACTCTTCTCGATTTATATGAATACGATGAGCTTCCGCATGAAATTCAGAACATCAAGAATCCCGATATCGTAGAACGCGTCCATCGTGAGTATGTTGCAGCAGGTTCGGAAATTATCGAAACGAACACTTTTTCGGCAAACCGCCTCCGGCTCGCCCAGTATCATCTTGAAGATAAACTCAAAGAGATAAATCTGAAGGGTGTGGAGATAGCGCGTCGTGCAGCAGGAGAGGATGTCTATGTTGCCGGAGCAGTCGGGCCCGTGGGAAAATTGCTTGAACCTGTAGGCAAGATCAAACGTCAGGAAGCACGGGACGCGTTTAAGGAGCAGGTCGAGTTGCTGGTACAAGGCGGCGTTGATCTTATCATGCTCGAGACGTTTGTGAGTGTTCAGGAGCTCGACGAAGCAATTACCGCGGTCAAGGAACTGACCGATTTGCCTCTTGTCGCGCAGAAAGCGTTTGCTGAGGACGGGGCGATTCTCTCCGGCAGCTACCCCATCGAGGTGGTTGAACACATCATCGCCCTCGGCGTGGATATCGTCGGAGCGAATTGCACGGTTGGCCCCCAGCGCATGTTCGGTATTATCCGCAGTATGTACAAGGATGGTATTGTGCTCTCAGCGCAACCCGCCGCCGGTATCCCTACGCTCTTGAACGGACGATCGATCTATCATACCTCACCGGAATATCTTGGGAAGTATGCAAAAGAACTTGTCGAATCAGGTGTAACGTTGGTTGGTGGCTGCTGTGGTTCCACGCCTGCGCATATCGCTGCCATGGCGCGGGCGCTCGAAGGGGTCAGTGTCGGCAAACCGGCGATCAAAGAGAAGGCAAAATCGGTCAGCATCCGTGAAGAACCGAGACATTCCATCCGGCTTGACGATCGGTCCAATTTCGCGCGGAACATCGGCCGGAAGTTCATGACCTCGGTGGAATTGGATATTCCCCGTGGACTGGACATGAGCTCGGTGATTGAAGGTGCGCGCTATCTTCATCAACGTGGCATCGACGCAATTGATATTACCGACGGCGCACGGGCCCGCCTGCGGATGAGCCCTGTGGCTATTTCCGCACAGGTGCAGCGCGAAGTCGGCATTGAAACCATGACGCACATTGCGGCGCGTGACCGTAACATGATCGGTCTTCAATCGGACCTGCTCGGCGCGCATGCATTCGGGCTACGCAACATCCTGTGCATTACCGGCGATCCCACCAGCATCGGCGACTATCCACATGCAACCTCAGTGTTCGATGTAGACTCGGTCGGGCTGATTCGCGCCGTGCGCTCAATGAACGAAAGCCGCGATCTCCTCGGTAATTCAATCGGCGAGCATACCTCGTTCTTCATCGCCTGTGCCGCCAACCCGATCGCGGATGACATGGAGAAGGAATTGGAAAAGCTTGAGCGCAAAGCAGAGGCCGGTGTTCACTGCATCTTTACACAGCCGATCTACGAAATGAAAACCCTGGAAAGCTTCCTCAAGCGTATCGAGCATCTCCATGTATTCCTGATGCTCGGCGTCCTTCCGCTACGCGGCGCAAAGCACGCTGAGTTCCTCCACAACGAAGTGCCGGGCATGAAGATTCCGGAGGGAATCCGAGAAAAAATGCGCAATGCCGGTGATCGGGGCCCTGCTATTGGTATTGAGATTGCAAAATCCTTTTTGAAGGAAGCGAAACCGCTTGTTGCCGGTGCATACATGATGCCGCCGTTTCAGAAGTATCAGATCGTGGATGAGTTGTTGGAAGTGATTCACTGATAGTCCCTTACCTTCCTTCTGACTGATGCAAGCCATGACCGACTCTCAACACCTTATCGAAATCTGCCATCGTCTGTATGGCCGGGGCATGGTCGCGGCGACCGATGGGAATGTCAGCGTGAAGCTCCCCCACGGGAACATTCTCGCAACACGGTCGGGTATCAACAAAGGGATGGTAACGGCAGATGACCTTGTGGAGGTGACGACAGATGGTGTGCAGGTGAGAGGCAGCGGCAAACCCTCCACCGAAATGGGGATGCACCTCTTTATCTATCAACAACGACCTGATGTTGGCGCTGTCGTTCATGCGCATCCAACCTATGCAACCGGTTTTGCGGCCGCAGGGATTGCCCTTGATGCATGTGTCTTTCCCGAGGTGATTGTCGGTTTGGGAGCAATTCCTCTCGCCCGGTATGCAACGCCGTCCACGCCTGAAGTAGCGGGCTCGCTCTCACCACACGTAAAAACCTGTGACGCAATTCTGCTGGCGAACCATGGTGTTGTCACGTACGGAAACACATTGCAAAACGCCTACTTCAAAATGGAAAAGGTGGAACACGCGGCCCATATTACCTTTGTGGCGAAGATGCTCGGTGGTCCGAAGGTCCTGAGCAATGAAGACATCGAGAAGCTTCGTAACATCAGCGGACAAAGCTACGGCAAGGACTTCACAGGAACACCCTGCCGGACAGATGATCGCAGTGAGGATATCTCAGACGAAGAAATTCGGAAGTACGTAGTTGCAAAACTCCAACACATGATCTCGTAACAAACTCCATGTATCCACTATTCCGAAGAGCTGTACATGAGTAAACTCCGCATAGGAGTCATCTTTGGTGGTCGTTCGGGCGAACATGAAGTGTCGCTTGTCTCTGCCAGTTCTGTCATCAATGCCCTCGACCGGGAACGGTATGACGTAATCCCGATCGGCATTACCCAGGAAGGGCGCTGGGTTAGTTCCGGCAGGGCGCTGGATGTGCTGAAAGCCAAAACTGGAACCGATGCGGAACCAGAGCGCTTCCTCGTCCCGGAGCCCAATCGCCGCGGGCTTGTGTCACTCAATGCCAGTGAACCCCTTGCTCAACTCGATGTGATTTTTCCGGTTGTGCATGGAACCTACGGTGAAGACGGCACGCTCCAGGGACTGTTGGAGCTTGCGAATATTCCGTACGTAGGCGCCGGCGTGCTCGGCTCGGCGGTCGGTATGGACAAAATCGTACAGAAGCAGTTGTTTGAACAGGCGGGGCTTCCGATTGCAAAGTACGTGTGGTTTCTTTCGAGCGTTTGTCATAAAGAACCAAAGCGCGTTGTTGCGTCGGCGGAAAAGAAATTGAAATATCCCATGTTTACGAAACCGGCAAATACCGGATCCAGTGTCGGGATCAGCAAGGCGCATCATCGCAAGGAACTCCTCGATGGAATTGCACTAGCAGCGCAGTACGACCGGAAGATCGTGATTGAGCAGGGAGTGAATTCGCTCCGGGAAATCGAGTGCAGTGTGCTCGGCAACGATGAGCCCGTTGCTTCACTGGCGGGTGAGATCATTCCATCGAACGAGTTCTATGACTACGATGCAAAATACGTTGATGGAAAATCCGAAGCCGTCATTCCGGCCAATCTGCCGAAAAAGGTTGTGCGTGAACTGCAAAAGCTCGCCATCGAGGCGTTTCGTGTTCTGGATTGTGCAGGCATGGCCCGGGTTGATTTTTTTGTCACAAAGAAGAAGAACCGTATCTATCTCAACGAGATCAACACCATTCCCGGCTTTACCTCGATCAGCATGTATCCGAAACTCTGGGAGGCCTCGGGAATTCCGTACGCGACACTGCTGGACCGGCTGATTACTCTTGCCATTGACCGGCACAGGGAAAAGAACGCTGTGAATACCGTCTACAACCCAACCAGAGAGTGGTACAAGGGGTAGGGGGCTTTGCCGTCATCTTGCAAACCCTTGAAATAAGTGCTACATTGATGCGCCATGGACAGCATATTTTATCGCAAGGCACGTAAAGCGTTCGACGTTCATCTCCTCCTGAAGAAGTTGCTGGGCAATAAGCGCGCAATGATCGGTCTTGTGGTTGGAGTGCCTATCGCCCTCTTCGTGCTCTTCGGGAGTCGGGGAGTTGTTCAACGGGTTCGCTTACAGGCACAGAAAAGTGAGATCGAACAAAAGATTCTTGAAGCCGAGGCGGAGAATCGTAAACTGCAGGCTGAGTCCAAAGCACTGGATGGCGACAAGAAAGCGATAGAGAAAGTCGCGCGAGAAAAGTACGGGATGATCCGCGAAGGAGAAACCGTGTACAAAGTCAGGAAGAAGTGAGTCGTTGCCGGAGTGAATCCGTAGTCGCCCATCTGTAATCCTTCTTCATGGAACTCTTCGACAGCACACCCTCCAATACTCCACCATCATCACATGTTCCCCTTGCCGAACGGGTGCGTCCGCAAACGCTGGATGAATTTGTGGGACAGGATCACTTACTCGGTCCCGGGAAGCCATTGCGCGTGCTGCTCGATGGCGACCTTCTGCCGTCCATGATTCTGTGGGGTCCCCCCGGAAGTGGCAAGACCACACTGGCGAGGATCATCGCTCGACATGTTGACGTCGAGTTTTTCCAGCTCAACGCGGTGGCCTCCGGCGTGAAGGAAGTGCGCTCTGTTCTTGATCGCGCGGAATTCAACCGCAAGCGTGGTGGAAAACGCACGCTGCTGTTCATCGATGAAATCCATCGCTTCAACAAAGCGCAGCAGGATGCGTTGCTCCACAGTGTGGAAGATGGCCTGATCACGCTCATCGGCGCAACGACGGAGAACCCGTCGTTCGAAGTGATCTCGCCGTTGCTCTCGCGGTCACGTGTGTATGTGCTTGAACCACTCACGGAAGAATTCCTTCAGCGCATCATTGACCATGCTCTGCACACCGATGCCATGCTTTCGCAACATCGGGTGGTTGTCAACGAAGTTGACGTGTTGTTCCGACTCTCCGGCGGCGATGCACGGATGATGCTTAATGGTCTCGAAGTTGCGGTGAGTCTTGGGAAAGCCGGACCCGACGGCACAATTGCCATCGGCAGAAAGGAGTTCGAGGAGGCCTTCCAGCGGAAAATGACGCGTTATGACAAGGGAGGCGAAGAGCATTACAACATCATCTCTGCATTCATCAAGAGCGTGCGGGGAAGTGATCCCGATGCAGCCGTGTACTGGTTGGCGAGGATGCTTGAAGGTGGGGAGGATCCTAAGTTCATCGCCAGAAGAATGGTTGTTCTTGCTTCAGAAGACATCGGTAACGCTGATCCTTACGCCATTACACTTGCGACATCGTGTTTTACGGCCATTGACTATATCGGCATGCCGGAAGGACGTATTGTTCTTGCCCAGGCCGCAACGTATCTTGCATCCTGTCCGAAGAGCAACGCGTCGTATGTTGCCATCAACGAGGCGTTGAACGATGTTCGGACGAAGCCCGATGAGCCTGTTCCGCTGCATCTGCGTAATGTCCCGACAAAGCTTATGGAACAGGTTGGCTACGGGGAGAACTACAAGTACAGCCATGACTTCGACGGCAACTTCACCGAACAAACGTACCTTCCCAAGGGATTGCTTTCTCGCATCTATTATCGCCCGACGGACAACGGCGGCGAAAAGAGGATACGCGAGAGATTGAATGAATGGTGGAAGTCGAGGAAGAGATAAATGTCACGACTACTCCTCATCGCCCTTTGCATTGTCGTCCTCCGTGGAGTGATGTTCTCCCAGCTTCCGGACTTTCCCGATACCATTTCCGTCACTCAGGATTCTCTTCTTGCCACTGCCGACACGATCCCGGCTGATACTGTTGCGGCCCCAACGTCCGGAATCGATTCAGTCATCACCTATTCGGCGACTGATTCAATAATCTATTCCCTCACCACAAAGACCATGTTTCTTTATGGGAAAGGAGATATCAAGTACAAGGAATTCGGTATCAAAGCCGAGCGGATCAATATCAACTGGAATACGTCCGTGCTCAATGCACAGGGTATTCCCGACACCGCCGATACTTCCGGAAAGAAGTTTATCGGTACTCCCGACTTGATTGACGGAGGGGAGACATACAAAGGGACAACAATCAGCTATAACTTCGATACAAAGAAGGGGAAGATCAATCTGGGGGAAACGGAGATTGAGAAGGGATTCTATTATGGCTCCGCGATCAAGAAAGTCGATTCCGAGGTGATGTTCGTCGGCGACGGAAAATACACCACCTGCGAACTTGAACATCCCCACTACTACTTCGGCAGCCCCGAAATGAAAGTGGTGGTGAAGGGAAACGTGGTAGCGCGCCCGGTCTATCTCTACATTTCCGATGTCCCGGTCTTCGCGCTTCCGTTCGGTATATTCCCAAACGAACGTGGAAGACGCTCAGGGCTTATAGCTCCGGCGTACGGTGAGAGTGCCCGCGGTCGTTACCTGTTGCACCTTGGTTACTATTGGGCAATGAGTGAATATACGGACTTGAGTTTCCGCGCCGACGGTTACACAAAAGGGACGTGGGTGCTCTATTCGGATTTCCGCTACGCGCTCCGGTACAATTTTACAGGCGGCATCAGCGGTTCGTATGCCACCACGATCACGGGTGAGCGTGGCGACCCGGATTTCCGCAAAGACAAACTGTTCAACCTGCGCATGAGCCATAACCAGGAGTTTAATCCTACAACACGCCTCATTGTTGATTTCACCTTCACCAGCGGGAGCTACTATCAGCAAACGAGCAACAGTCTGAATGACTTGTTGCAGCAGAACATCGTTTCAAACGCCACGCTCAGCAAGTCGTGGGAAGGGACGCCCAACAGCATGACGCTGAACATCCGCCGCGACCAGAACCTGCGGACCGACGAGCTGCGGGAGACGCTTCCGAGTGTAAGCTTCAACAGGGGACAGAGTTTCCCGTTCCGGTCCGGAAAGAGCAGTGATGCAAGTTCATTGAAATGGTACGAACTCATCGGCTACACATACAGCGGCCAGTTTGTCAACACGCGTAACAAGTTGCTCGGTCTGGACAGTGCGCTGCACGTTAACGAACGCCGCGGTGTGAACCACGCCATCACCATCAACGCATCGCCCAAAGTCGGCTACTTCACGGTTACGCCATTCTTCAATTACACGGAGAAATGGTACGATAAGAGCATCCGGCGGGAGTTGAGTTCTGTAGATAGCTCCATAATCGAGAGCGATGTCCGCGCGATAAAAGCCGTGCGGTTCTTCGACATGGGTGTCTCGGCGAGCACGAAGTTCTACGGGATATTCCAACCCGGCGTCCTCGGTATCAAAGGCCTGCGCCACCAGGTGACGCCAAGTATTTCATACACGTACCAGCCGGATTTCAGCAAACCGAGCTATGGGTATTATGACACGTACTTCGATGAGTTTGGCAGGGCTGTGAAGTACAGTATTTACGGGAGCGAGCCGTTCGGCGGCGCGCCTGCGGAAGAGCGACAGGCGATTTCGTTCCGGCTTGGCAACGTGCTGGAGATGAAAACGGAGTCGAACGACACATCCGGGCAGGATAACAAATTCCAACTTCTCAATTTTGATATTGCAACCGGCTACAACTTCGCTCGGGACAGTTTGAAGTTCGATGAGATCGGGATCGGCTACCGCACCAATATCGGACAGATTCTGAATATTGGTGGCAGCAGCAGGTTTAACTTGTACAAATTTGAACCGGATCCGTTGAAACCTACGGTGGGCAGGCGCGTGAACAAGTTTCTGATCAACGAAGATGGCCGTCTGGCGCAACTAACAAATTTCAATATCAGCATCTCCACATCGTTGAGTGGCGAGAAGAAAGAAACCACCGCAGGACCGATTCAATCCACGGACGATTCTCTGCGTCAGGCGGAGAAGCGCGGCTTCGTTGGTGTGTATGATGAACGACCTGCGGACTTCAGCATCCCCTGGAACCTCCAGCTCTCATGGAATTTCAGTCAGAACCAGGTTGACCCGCGCGTGGTGACGCGCAGTTCCAACATCTCGGCATCACTTGGCTTCAATCTCACCGAATACTGGAAGTTTACCGCGAGCACGAGCTATGATGTGATCAACAAGGAATTTGCCGCTCCGCAGATTACGGTCTATCGCGACCTGCATTGCTGGGAACTGGATTTTAACTGGGTGCCCACAGGACAGTACCGCAACTTCCGCTTCGAGATTCGTCTCAAAGCTCCGCAACTCCAGGACGTAAAGGTAACAAAGCAGCGGAGTGCGCGGGATATATTCTAACCAGGAATTATCAAAGCGTCATTCTGAGACCCGCCGTTATTTGGCGGGTCGAATGAATCTGCTAGGCCGACTTGCGCTCTTCATGCGTGAGGATGGGATCCTTCTTGCGAGCAACAACGTCTTTGGTGATTGTGCAGGTGGAAACATTCTCCCTATCCGGGAGCGTGTACATTATTTCGAGCATTACTTCTTCAATGATCGAGCGGAGGGCGCGTGCACCGGTGCCACGTTCCATTGCCTTCTGAACAACCGCACGTAACGCCGCTTCTTCAAAACTCAATTCCACACCTTCCATCCTGAAGAGCTTCTTGTATTGCTTCACGATGGCGTTCTTCGGCTCGGTGAGAATATTATGGAGCGCATCTGCGCTGAGTGAGTGGAGGGCAGCAATAAGAGGAAGACGACCAACGAATTCCGGTATCATGCCGAACCGGATCAGATCTTCCGGCTGCACCAACTGAAGTATATCATCGGTGTGATCATCCTTCTTCCCTTTGATTTCCGCTCCAAAGCCCATCGGGTTCTTGTTGACTCTGTGGGCAATGATCTTATCAAGTCCTTCGAACGCCCCGCCGCAGATAAAGAGGATATTCTTTGTGTTGATATTGATCAGACTTTGCTCGGGATGCTTGCGGCCACCCTTTGGGGGGACGCCGGCAATCGTGCCTTCCAGGATCTTGAGCAACGCCTGCTGCACGCCTTCACCGGAAACGTCGCGTGTGATGGACGCACTGTCGCTCTTGCGGGCAATTTTGTCAATCTCATCAATATAGACAATGCCACGCTCCGCACGTTCGATGTTGTATTCTGAGTTCTGCAAGAGGTGGACAAGAATCGTCTCGACGTCATCGCCCACATAGCCGGCTTCCGTGAGCGTGGTGGCGTCGGCAATGGCAAAAGGAAGATCAAGAATGCGCGCGAGGGTTTGCGCGAGAAGCGTTTTGCCTGTCCCGGTAGGCCCGATCAGTAGAATGTTGGTTTTCTCGATCTCGACGTCATCAATATCGTATAGCCGGTCTTTGGCTTCGATGCGCTTGTAGTGATTGTAGACGGCAACGGCGAGACTCTTCTTCGCTTGTTCCTGTCCGATCACATATTCATCGAGGGCTTTCTTGATTTGGATCGGGGTGAGGCCGGCGCGTGAACCCTTGCGCGCAGTAAACGCAGCGAGATTGTTGCGGATGATATCCACGGAACTCGAAACACAGATGTCGCAGATATAGACATCCGGCCCGGCGATAATGCTCTGCACTTCCTCCGGACTCCGTCCGCAGAACGAGCAATGGATTTTCTCTCCGCCACGCTGCTTTTGTGTCATGCTGGTTTCTTCGCTTCCGCCTGGTTTTTCACGTACAAGTTATCGATCAGTCCGTAGGCCTTTGCTTCTTCGGACGACATGTAGCGATCGCGATCCGTGTCTTTCTCGAGCTGTTCAACCGGTCTTCCGCAATGGAAGGCCAGAATTTCATTGAGACGCTTCTTCGTCCGCAGAATCTCTTCCGCCTGGATGCTGATATCGGAAGCTGTGCCCTGCACGCCACCCCACGGCTGATGAATCATGATACGCGAGTTTGGAAGCCCGGCGCGTTTCCCTTTTGCGCCGCCTGCCAGCAATACGGCTCCCATACTTGCCGCAAGGCCTATACAGGTCGTTGCAACGTCTGGCCGAATATACTGCATGGTATCGTAAATCGCAAGGCCGGCGGACACACTGCCCCCGGGCGAGTTAATATAGAGGTTAATATCTTTATCCGGGTCCTCGGATTGCAGGAAAATCAACTGCGCGATGGTCAGACTGGCAACGCCATCGTCGATCGGCGTGCCGATGAACACGATGCGCTCTTTGAGCAATCGCGAGAAAATATCGTATGCCCGTTCCCCGCGTCCGGTCTGCTCCACAACCATCGGCACCAACTGATCCTGTATGTTCATTGTCATCCTTATTATTCTTGAATGCTGTTTGCTTGTTTCAACGGAGAGAACCTAGGAAAGATTCCCTTGTACCGGCTCATCCACTTCCTTAATCTTGGCATTGGATTTCAGGAGTGTCATTACTTTGTCCGAGAGCAGTCGTTCCGTAACGGCCCCCGAACTCTTGTAGTATTCCAATATACGCTCTTTTTCAATTCCGACACGTCCCGCTTCGGCTTCAGCAAGTTGCTCGATGTCCGCCTCTTCAACAGTAAGGCCTTCCTTCTCGGCGATTGTCTCTTTCAGCAGCATCCACCGGGATTGCCAGACGGCGTATGAGCGGCTCTCTTCACGGAATTTCTTCTCGTCGAAACCCTTCGGCAACGCGCGCTCACGTGAGCGGTTCTTCACATCCTCCACAAATGCATCGAGGAAACTGTTGACCATTGCTTCCGGCACATCGAATTCATGTGTGCGGACAAGTTCCTCGGCAATCGCGTCACGCAATTTGCGTTCGGCCTGGTCCTGCCAGTATTTTGCAATGTCCTCGCGGACATTCTTGAGGAATTCTTCCGCCGTGGTGATCTTCTCTTTTGTAATCTTCTTGACGAGTTCGTCATCGAAAGGAGGGAGAATGACTTTCTCGATCTTCGAGACGGTAATGGAGACATGCATTTTGTGGGAATGATCGCCGTGACTGGTCTCCAGGTTCACGCGATATGTGCCGCCGACCTCGGCATTAGAAAGCGCCGCTTTGATTTCCGGTGCGAGTGACTTGTCGGAGAGAAGGAACCGCGTGTTGCCGGTCTTCTTGCCGACGAGCGGCGTTCCGGTTTCGTCAAGCTCCTGCACATCCGCGGTAACGATGTGTTCCTCGTCCGTTGCGGCCTTCACTTGCTCGGTGGTGCTGTTCGTGCGACGAAGGTGTTCGATCTCGGCGTTGATTTCTTCTTCCGTGATCTTGTGGATGGGCTTCTCGACGGAGATGCCTTTGTACTTCTTGAGTTCAATCTC
>CAZIHJ010000049.1:0-8100 GCA_964538485.1 uncultured Chitinophagales bacterium
GCAAAATCGATCTGCCTTAATTTCGGCATTGCGCGGGACTACACCGGCCGCTGCAACCTCCGCTTCGATGATACAAACCCTACAAAGGAAGAGCAGGAATACGTCGATTCGATCATGCAGGATGTACGTTGGCTTGGTTTTGAATGGGACGCCCTGTTCTATGCTTCAGATTACTTTGAGCAGTTGTTTGAATTTGCCATTGTCCTGGTCAAGAAGGGGAAGGCATACGTTTGCGATCTGACAGGTGATCAAATCAGGGAGTACAGGGGAACATTAACGGAGCCCGGCAAGAATAGTCCTTATCGCGAAAGATCGGTTGAAGAGAATCTGGATCTGCTACAACGCATGCGCAAGGGAGAATTCCCCAATGGCTCCCGAACATTGCGGGCAAAGATCGATATGTCGTCCCCCAATCTGAACTTGCGCGATCCCGTGATGTATCGTATCCTGTTTGCCACACATCATCGCACAGGTGACACGTGGTGCATCTACCCCACGTACGATTGGGCACATGGCCAGTCGGACGCTATCGAAGGGATTACCCATTCCATCTGCACACTTGAGTTTGAGAACCATCGCCCCTTGTATGACTGGTATATTGATGCATTGGGGCTGCACCATCCCCAGCAGATCGAATTCGCCCGGTTGAACCTGACGTACACGATGATGAGCAAACGGAAGCTTTTGCAGCTTGTAGAGGAAGGATTCGTGAATGGATGGAACGATCCGCGCATGCCGACAATCTCGGGTTTGCGGCGTCGTGGCTACACACCGGAGTCCATTCGTAATTTTGCCGAACGTATCGGTGTGGCAAAACGGGAATATACAGCGGATGTACTGCTGCTGGAAGAAAGCTTGCGCGATGATTTGAACAAGAGAGCGGCACGCGTGATGGCAGTTCTCCGGCCGATCAAGATTGTCATCGAGAATTACCCTGATGGACAAGTGGAGGAACTCGAAGCCGTGAATAACCCCGAAGATCCCGGCGGTGGTACACGGAAGGTGCCTTTCAGCAAAGTGCTGTATATCGAGCAGGATGATTTTCGTGAGGATCCCCCGAAGAAGTACTTCCGTCTATCACCCGGAAACGAAGTGCGACTACGATATGCCTACATCATTAAATGCGTCGGCGTTGTGAAGGACGAGAAAACAGGTCAGATCATCGAACTACGCTGCACCTACGATCCTGAAACCCGGAGCGGGTTGTCGCAAAGCGCCCGCAAGGTGAAAGGGACAATCCACTGGGTGTCTGCCGGGCACGCCGTTGATGCGGAAGTCCGGTTGTATGACAGACATTTCACAGTGGAGAATCCAGGCGGGGACAATTGGAAAGAAGAGATCAATCCCGACTCATTGCAGGTGCTCAAGGAGTGCAAGGTCGAGCCGGGACTGGCAACGGTCAGGCCGCAGGATCGGTTCCAGTTTGAGCGCCTCGGCTACTTCTGTGTAGATGATGATTCAAAACCGGGGAGTCTTGTTTTCAACAGGGCGGTAACGCTGCGGGACACATGGGCGAAGATTGAGAAAACCTGACCAAGGGGTTTGATTCTCGCACATTCAATCTCTATATTCATCACACACACCTATTGTCCATGGTTGAACTCAATTGCATCCGCATACGCAACGCAGTTTTTTATGCATACCACGGTGTGCTCACCGAAGAGCAGAACCTTGGAGCACGGTTTGAGCTTGATGTGGATATGTATTGTGACATCGCTGCCGCGGCAGAGACAGACGCACTCAAGCATACAGTCGACTATGCGAAGGTGTATTCGTATATTCAGCGTGTGGTTGGGAAGAAGAAATATCGACTGATTGAAACCCTTGCAAACACCATCGCTCAGGGATTGTTGAAGGAGTTTACGAACCTTGAGAAGGTCCAGGTTCGTGTCCGGAAGCCTCATCCTCCGCTCAATGGAGTGGTGGACTGCGTTGAAGTTGAAGTGACGCAGAGCCGATGAAGTCGTACAGCGTCTTTCTCGGACTGGGGTCGAACCTCGGTGAACGACACAAGTTTCTCCAGAAGGCGGCCTATGAACTGAAGAAGCTTCCGTCGTCGAAAGTGATATGGACGTCGTCCGTGTATGAGACCGAGCCGTTTGGCAAACCGGACCAGCCGAAGTTTCTCAATGCATGTGTCGAAATGGAAACGACGTTTGGGCCGGCGGAATTATACCTGAAGGTCAAAGCCATTGAACAACAGCTTGGCCGGATGCAAACGGAGAGGTGGGGACCCAGGGAAATAGATATTGACATCCTTGTGTATGTTGGAATGGTTTTCAGTAACGATACAGTAAGTGTCCCACACAATGAAATGGAAAGCCGGCGCTTCGTCCTTGTGCCGCTGAGAGAAATTGCCCCTGATTTGGTGCATCCCGTCAACGGGTTGACAGTGGAAGAACTTGCCGCTGCATGCAAGGATACGGGCAAAGTCATTAAAACCTCGTATAGAATTTTTTTGTAGTCGTGCGTAACGCAAAAGGGAATTCTCTTGTTGGCCGAACTTTCAACACTCGTTGAACAAAGCAATACACGCTACATCGCTATTGAAGGCGTGATCGGGGCAGGAAAGACCACGCTGTGCAATATGCTCGGCGAGCAACTGGCCGCCAAGGTCGTGCTGGAGCGTTTTGAGGAGAATCCCTTCCTCAAGGATTTCTACAAGGATCAGGACCGGTACGCGTTTCAAACCCAGATATTCTTTTTGCTTACCCGCTACAAGCAGCAACAGGAGTTATTCCAGGCCGATCTCTTCCACAAGTTTCTCATCACCGACTATGTATTTGAGAAGGATAAGATCTTTGCGTATCTCAACCTCCAGGATGAAGAGCTGAAGTTGTACGAGACCCTGGTGTCCAGTATCCAGCATAATATTCCCACACCCGATCTTGTGGTCTATCTGCAATCCAGCGTACCGCGGCTGATGGCGAATATTAAGAAGCGGGGCCGCGCATATGAAACTCACATGTCGGAAGAGTACATCAGGGATTTGAACGAAGCGTACAACTACTTCTTCTTTCGTTACAAGGCGACTCCGCTGCTGATCGTGAATGCAACCGAGATGGATTTCGTCAATAATGAGCAGCAGTTCAACGACCTCGTGCGCGAGATATTCCGGCCCAACCGTTCAGCGGTGGAGTATTACAATCCCATGAAGCTTCTGTGAAAGGTCAGGCATGAGACTGATGTTGGTGTTACTGGTCGGTATGTTTGCGTACATGATGTGGCGCGTCGTCAAGATCATGTCGCGGACAGGAGGTTCAAGAGAGGATGATGGCGTGTTTGGCCGCTCCAAACCACCTGACGAGCTGTTCACAAACGTGAAGGATGCCGACTTCGAAGAGTTGAAACCTCCGGTGGGGAAAGAAGACCCAACGGGTACGAAACAGTAATCGGAGAGACCATTGCTCCGCTCCATTGAAAGAGCATTCAAACGGCTTCTCTCCCGTCTCCTCAAAAGGCTTTTCCCTCCAGCGCCCGTCTCAGGATTTTCATTCGCTTCCATTCATCGTGTACTCGTTATCCGCCAGCATAACCAACTTGGCGACATGCTGTGTGTTGTTCCACTCCTGCGATCTCTTCGTCAGAAACTTCCGGATGCGCACATAACACTTATGGCAAGTCCGGTGAACTATGAGGTCATGCGGAACCACCGTTTTGTGAACCATATTGTGAACTTCGACAAGGGGAGTGGAATCGTCGGGCTGATACGTTTGATTAGGCGGTTGCGGCGGGAGAAATTCCAGCTTGCCATTGTTCCATCGACTGTGTCAACTTCTTTTACGAGCGACATGCTTGGATTTCTTTCCGGGGCTCAATTCAGGATTGGTGCGGCAAGTGTTGACGGACATGAAAATCCATCCGGCTTTTTTTTCAATCTTCCCGCTCACCCTGATTGGCGCTCGACGCCTCACCGCCATCAGACATTGAGGAATTGGGATATCTGCGCACAATATCTTGAGCAACCGGAGGATCTCACTTCAGAGATTACGCTGAGGGATGAAGAGGCGGAGAGAGGGCGCGAGTTCGCTAAAGTTGCGCGTGGAGAGCATCAGATTGCTATTGCATTCCATCCTGGTGCTGGAAAAATTCCAAACCGCTGGCCTGCCGACCGGTTTGCCCGGGTGGCGGAAGTCTTGAGTTCCGAATTCCACGCAGCTCTTCTCATTACTTCCGGCCCGATGGATGAAGAGCCGGTCCGCGGTATGATTTCGCAACTGAACATCAAGCACACTCTTGTTGCGAACAAACCCATCAGGGAGGTGGCGGCAATTCTTGCCTCAACAGATTTGGTGATTTCCAATGATACTGGAATAATGCATGTTGGGGCGGCTGTCGGAACGCCGGTATTGTCATTGTTCGGCCCGACAGACCCCGACCAATGGGCACCAAAAGGAGAACGGAATCGTTATATTATTAGCGAGAATGGAGTCATTGACAACATCACCGTCCAGCAGGTTCTTGAAGCCGCGCGGGCGATGTTGAGGAATCAAGGAATACAATCGAGAGTGATGGCATAACATGCTTATCGGATTGGATAAAAAGGAAACCACGGGAGTTGCGACGATCGATCTTGCGGAAGAGATCATCGGCCTCAAGCGCGAGCTCAACGCCGTTATCCTTGCACATTACTATCAGGAATCTGAAATCCAGGATATCGCCGATGTAATTGGCGACAGTCTGGAACTTGCGCGCCGAGCCGCTGAGACGAAAGCCGGCGTTATTGTCTTTGCTGGTGTCCACTTCATGGCGGAGACAGCAAAGATTCTGAATCCTCACAAGCAGGTATTGTTACCCGACCTCGCTGCCGGTTGCTCGCTCGCAGAGGGTTGTCCCGGACCGGCGTTCAAAGCGTTCCGCGCCGCACATCCGGACCATGTTTCAATCACGTACATCAACTGCTCGGCAGAAGTGAAGGCCGCAAGCGATATCATCTGCACGTCGAGCAATGCGGAGAAGATTATCCGACAGATTTCGGCTGACAAACCGATCTTCTTTGCTCCCGATAAGAATCTTGGTCGTTATCTTATCAAGAAGACCGGGCGTGATATGTTGTTATGGGAAGGCTCGTGCATTGTGCATGAGACGTTCAGTCTTCGCAAACTCACGCAACTCAAATTGGAATACCCGGGCGCAGAACTCATCGCCCATCCCGAATGCGAAGAGCCGATTCTCCAGATGGCCAACTTCATCGGGTCAACGAGTGCATTGCTCAAGTATGTACAGTCAGCTAACGCGCAGCAGTTCATTGTTGCCACCGAGGCCGGCATTCTCCACCAGATGGAGAAGTTAGCGCCACACAAGCAATACATTCCCGCACCACCGGAAGCATCCTGCGCATGCAATGAATGTCCATACATGAAGCTCAACACCATGGAGAAGCTGTATCTCTGCATGAAGAACCGCTCGCCAGAGATCACGCTTCCTGCTGACATTATGGTGAGGGCGTTGCTGCCGATTCAGCGGATGCTGGCGATGTCCTAATCCTGAGGTCACGTGTTTTGTGAACCGAAGCAATTGATTCTACGACTTTTTCTGGTAAGTTTCCTCAAGCAAACAATAGCAATACCCTGCCTTCACTATAATGCGAAAGCGCGATCATCGACTCAACTCTCTTCGGCTTAAGGGATTTGACTATTCCGAACCCGGTGCGTATTTCGTCACGATGTGTACCAAGAATCGTGCATGCAACTTCGGGCAGATTCTTGATGGTCGGATGATCTTATCCCCGGTTGCCAGAATAGTAGAGACGTGTTGGTGGAAGATACCAGAGCATTTCAAGAATACACGGGTCGCTGTGTTTCAGATTATGCCGAATCATCTTCATGGCATCATCGTAATCAAAGAGGAACCGGTTAGGGTTGAATATATTCAACCCCGACAGGGAACAAGAGGAAGTACGTATCAACACGTGCAAGCAGGATCGCTTAGTTCGATCATCCGGTGCTTTAAGGCTGAAGTGACTCGCGAGGTCAACCGACGCAATGGACAAGCCAACGACACCCTTTGGCAACGCTCATTTTACGATCACATCATTCGTGACGATGTTTCCCATTTTTTCATTCAACAGTACATTGAGTTGAACCCACTCCTCTGGTATCTTGACTCGGATAATCCTGACATCAATGAACTGTCGATTGATAGTCTTAGGAATATGTTGAAGACAAACCATGGTCTCTCCGGCATGGCTCTGGAATATGTTATCGAACACGAAACCGACTATCGCAACTGGAGGGCTTCTCAGCTATGATTTCCGTTTCCACACAACTCAAAGACATCGTCACGGCGACGAAGCCGCGACTTCTCTCCATTACCGAGGCGCGTGCCTCGGAAAAACCCTATCCCGACAAATGGTCGATCAAACAGATTCTCGGTCACCTGATTGATTCTGCGGCGAATAACCACCAACGTATGGTGCGGATGCAGGAAATTACTAACATTGGCAACCTGACGTATGAGCAAATCCATTGGGTGGAATCCCAGCATTATCAATCCGAGCCGTGGGAGGATGTGGTGAGTCTCTGGTGCAGTTACAACACTCATATTGCTCACGTGATCGCAAATGTTGACCCGATGACACTCGGTAGTATCTGCGACATGGGATATGATGAACCGGCAACACTCAAGTTTGTAATTGAAGACTACGTCCGGCATGTGCAACATCATCTGGATCAAATCTTCAGCGATACTGACCCGAGGAGGAGAACTCAGTGGGTGACACGACGACCCTCAGGGGAGAGGTAGGTGTCCTGACAACCCTCTCAACGCGCATCGAAGCATTATTGCTCCTCACTCCCATCTTTTCTATATTTCTTCACGTAATATCCTTCCGTAATTGAAACTCTGAAAGGCGCTCATGAAAAGGGTGTATATCGAAGATCTATCTCAACACGTCGGCAACGAAGTCACACTGCACGGCTGGTTGTACAACATCCGTTCAAGTGGCAAGATAAAATTCCTCGTCATGCGTGACGGGACAGGCCTGGTACAGGGCGTTGTCGTCAAGGCGGGCGTGAGTGAAGAAGTATTCAGCCGTTGCGACCAGTTGACACAAGAGTCATCGTTTGTAATGAAGGGGAAGATCAAGAAAGAAGACCGTTCACCGGGTGGCTACGAAATGGAAGTGAGCGACATCCAGATCATCAGCATCGCAAAAGAGTATCCGATAACGCCGAAGGAACATGGTACCGAGTTTCTCATGGACCGTCGGCATTTGTGGGTGCGCTCAAGTCGGCAGCACGCCATATTGCGTGTGCGGCATGAGATCATCAAGGCGGTGCGAGAGTTCTTCGATGACCGCGGGTTTGTACTCTTTGATGCGCCGATATTTACTCCCGCAGCGTGTGAGGGGACATCGACTTTGTTTGAAACGGACTATTTCGATCTTGGCAAAGCATACCTGACGCAGTCAGGGCAGTTATACGGTGAAGCCGGAGCAATGGCTTTCGGCAAGGTGTACGTGTTCGGTCCGACGTTCCGGGCAGAGAAATCGAAAACACGACGTCACCTGACGGAGTTCTGGATGGTGGAGCCGGAAGTGGCGTTCAACGACCTGAACGACAACATGGAACTGGCTGAGGAATTTCTCGAGCACATTGTACAGTCGGTGTTGAAGAACCGGCAACAGGAACTCAAAGTGTTGGAACGCAACACCAAGTTCCTGGAGAACGTAAAGAAGCCGTTGCCGCGTGTCAGTTACGATGAAGCGGTGGAGATCCTGAAGAAGAAGGGAGTGAACTTCGAATGGGGCGGCGACTTCGGTGGCGCTGATGAGACAATTATCTCCGAGGAGTTTGATCGGCCGATTTTGGTGCATCGATATCCGTCGGAAATCAAGGCGTTTTATATGAAGCGTGACCCCGAGAACCCCAGGGTGGCACTTGCCGTTGATGTGCTGGCACCGGAAGGTTATGGTGAAATTATCGGTGGCAGTCAGCGAGAAGATGACTACGATCTGCTTCTCTCCCGGATCAAAGAGCACAATTTGCCACAGGAAGCATTCGAATGGTACCTCGATCTGCGCCGGTTCGGCAGTGTGCCGCACTCCGGTTTCGGACTCGGCATCGAACGCACCGTGTCCTGGATCTGCGGACTTGATCA
>CAZIHJ010000049.1:8200-23278 GCA_964538485.1 uncultured Chitinophagales bacterium
GGAGAAATCCTCGGCTTGCTTGGTCCAAACGGCGCAGGGAAGACCACGACAATACGCATGGTGCTGAACATTCTGCAGCCGGATGGTGGTACGGTGATGTACGATGGTCGACCGTTCACTGAACAAGTGAGAAACATCGTCGGGTATCTTCCCGAGGAGAGAGGACTCTACAAGAAGAGCACACTGTTTTCTACCATTCTCTACTTCGCTGAACTCCGCGGCATGCAATCTGGTTTGGCAAAAGCAGAAACATACAAGTGGCTGCAGCGGTTCGATATGCTTCCGCATAAGGAGCGTAAGATCGAAGAGCTCTCAAAGGGGAACCAGCAGAAGGTACAGTTCATCACCGCAATCATTCATGATCCCGCACTTGTCATACTTGATGAGCCATTCTCAGGTCTCGATCCGGTTAATCAGCTTGTGTTCAAGGAAGTGTTCATGGAATTGAAACAACGCGGCAAAGCCGTCATCTTTTCCACACATCAGATGGATGCGGCAGAGAAACTGAGCGACACGCTTTGCCTCATCAACAAAGGACGCGTTGTGCTGAGCGGGAAAATGCATGAAGTGAAAAAGCAGTATGGGAAGAATGCGGTTCACCTTGAGTTTAACGGTGACGGGGATTTCTTGAAGTCGCTTCCTGCGGTACGTCATGCAATATTGTTTGGCAATTCCGCAGAGCTGGACTTGAACGACGGATACACTGCACATTCTCTGCTTACAGAAGTCATCAACCGTATTGAGATTCGGAAGTTCGAGATTCGTGAACCATCACTTCACTCCATCTTTTTACAAATTGTCGGTGGTACATCTGCGACAGTGCCACCGGAGGTGGAAGCGTGAACAAGGCATTTGTTGTAGCAAAGTGGGAGTATCTCGAAAAGGTGAAGAGCAAGGCGTTCATTATCTCCCTGATCCTGACACCTCTGATCATGGTGGGAATGGGTGTATTGCCAAGCATTTTTGCCCGTCAGGAAGAGGAGACCACGAAGGTTGTGGGGATTATAGACCTGAGTGGACAAGTTGCCGGTCAGTTCTCTGAGCGGCTGCAGGAAAGGTACAAGCTCAAGAACAATCAACCACGCTATCTTGTTGAAACGCTCGGCTCCGGGTTAAGTGTTGATTTGTTGAAGTTAAAAGCCGATACGGACAGCCGCGTTGTCCGGGATGAGATTGAAGGATATCTTGTAGTGGGATCAGGCTTCATTGCCGACAGTGTCATAGAATACCGCGCGAAGAATATCGGTGATTTCCGTACTGCCGGCCGAATGGAAGAAACTCTCCGGCAGATCATCGCAGAAAAGCGGCTCATCGCCCGTGGACTTGACCCGTCGCTGCTGAATGAGATCAAGTTCCCATTGGATTTAAGAGCTGTTAAGATCACGAAGACCGGCGAAGAGGAGGGACAGGGATTTGAGAAAATGTTTTTCTCGGCATACGTCTTCTTGATGATGTTATTTTTCCTCATCTTCACTTCAGGGCAATTGCTTGTTCGTAGTGTGATTGAAGAAAAATCGAACCGCATTGTGGAAGTGCTCGTATCTTCCTGCTCCCCGACAGAATTGATGGCAGGGAAGGTGCTCGGACTGAGCGGGCTCGGCTTCACACAGATTGGATTCTGGGGGTTGATTGGAGCGGCTGTTTCATTGCAGTTCGGACTTGACCTTCTAAACCTTGATCATGCGCTTCTTCTCGTGATCTACTTTGTTCTCGGGTATCTCTTTTATGCTGCGGTGTTCATCGCGTTCGGTTCCCCCCTTACGACCGAGCAGGAGGCCCAGCAGGTCAACAGTTATCTCGTTCTCGTCCTCATCATTCCGATTGTGATTGCATTGCCTGCAATCCAGAATCCCAACGCACTCTGGCTCAAGATCATGACGTACATTCCCTTTCTCACTCCCACCATGATGGCTTTGAGAATTCCCATCCAAACTCCATCGTTCATTGAAATCCTCGCAACGATTGTGTTGATGATCGCCTCAATCGTTGCCGCAATGTGGGCTGCCGGACGCATTTTCCGGATCGCGATACTTGCCACAGGTAAGCGGCCATCGCTCGCCGAAGTGATTCGGTGGGTACGGACGGGTTAGTTCCATTCCACTCCCGACTTGCTTGAACGAATCAGAGAAAGTTCTTTGATTCTGTTGGGAGTTTTCGCTACCTTGCAATCGTTTTGAAACATTCCCTCTGACTTTGAACGTTTGCCATCGTGAGTGTTGAACAGATTCTCTTCTATCTTTTTGCGTCTGCGGCAATCGCCACTGCTGTGCTGATGGTTATGCAGCGCAATCCAGTCATGAGCGCCATTTATCTCGTCGGCAATTTCTTCTGCATCGCTGCACTCTACTTACTGCTCCGGGCGCAATTTCTTGCTGTTGTCCAGGTTGTTGTCTACACCGGCGCCATCATGGTGCTGGTGATATTCGTCATCATGCTGTTGAATCTGGGGGACGAACAAAGCCTGACGGAAAAGTTCAATGTGAAGAGAATCGTCGCGACGGCTCTTACATTCGGGTTTCTTCTTGAGATCCTCTATGTCATTGGATTTGCTGATGCTACCGGCCCGACATATCTTCATGCGCAGGCACCTTCAATCGGCGTGGTGGAGAGTGTCGGTGATGCCCTGTTTGGACGCTTTCTGTTGCCATTTGAAGTAACATCATTGCTGTTACTCGCTGCAATTGTCGGCGCCATTGTCCTTGCAAAGAGACGGACGTAGAACGCCATGGATATCCCCATTCAGAACTACCTTGCCCTTAGTGCGATGCTCTTCTCCATCGGCGTCACGGGTGTCCTTATCCGGCGGAATGCCATTGTCGTATTCATGTGCATTGAGCTGATGTTGAATTCAGTGAACCTGACTCTGGTTGCCTTTTCGGCTTCACTTGGGGATATCACAGGGCAGATTCTTGTATTTTTCGTAATGGCAGTGGCGGCAGCAGAGGCCGCGGTCGGGCTTGCAATTGTGATTGCACTCTATCGGAACAAGCAGACACTCAACATTGATGAAATCAACATTCTGAAGTGGTAGTCCAGTAGCCCATGGCTCATCAACTCATTGGTTATGCCGTTTTTCTTCCGCTTGCCGGTTTCCTGATCAACAGCCTGCTGGGAAGGAAACTCAAGTCCGAACCACTCATCGGTGCAATCGGTAGTGCGGCCGTCGGTATCGGGTTCATTATCGCCTGCATGATCTTCTTCGAGTTGCTGGCGAGCCCCGCGGAAGAGCGAACCCACATTGTCACATTGTTTTCCTGGGTTGCCGCCGGTGATCTTAGTGTGAACTTCGCTTATCAGATCGACCAACTCTCCATCATTATGATGCTGATTGTTACCGGCATCGGGTTCCTGATTCATGTCTACTCGATCGGGTACATGCATGGTGACCCAGGTTTCTGGCGCTTCTTTTCCTATCTCAACCTCTTCATCTTTGCCATGCTCAATCTCATCATGGCTGATAATTTTTTGTTGTTGTTTCTTGGATGGGAAGGTGTAGGACTGTGCTCCTATTTGTTGATCGGGTTCTGGTACGATCGGAAATTTGAGAAGGGTACGACGGGCGACGCGGCAAAGAAGGCATTCATTGTCAACCGCATCGGGGACTTTGGCTTCCTGATCGGGATGTTCCTGATCTTCCAAACATTTGGAACGCTAACGTTTCAAAGCGTATTTGCGCAGGCCTCCACGCTCAGTGTAGGAACCACGGTAGTCATGTGGATGACGCTGGCTCTGTTCCTTGGCGCAACCGGAAAGTCCGCGCAGATTCCATTGTTTGTCTGGCTGCCGGATGCAATGGCCGGACCAACTCCCGTCAGCGCGCTTATCCATGCCGCAACAATGGTGACCGCCGGCGTCTACATGGTTGCCCGTTGTTCTGTCCTGTTTGCGCTTGCTCCGATAACAATGGACGTCATTGCGATTGTTGGCGCAGCGACTGCAATCTTTGCGGCAAGCATCGGTCTCGTTCAGAATGACATCAAGAAAATACTGGCGTATTCTACTGTCAGTCAACTCGGATATATGTTCCTCGCGCTGGGCGTCGGTGCATTTGCCGCCGGGCTCTTTCATGTGCTCACGCACGCGTTCTTCAAAGCTTTGCTTTTCCTTGGTTCTGGTGCGGTCATCCATGCCATGCATGAAGAGCAGGATATTCAGAAGATGGGGGGATTGAAGAAGTATCTTCCGATTACGTACAAGACCTTCCTCGTTGGGGCGATAGCCATCGCAGGAATTCCACCGCTCTCCGGCTTTGTCAGCAAAGATGAAATTCTCTGGAAGACATTTGCCGGCGGGTACTGGCCGCTTTGGTTGCTTGGATTCATCAGTGCTGGATTGACAGCGTTCTATATGTTCCGTCTCGTTTCCTTGACATTTGAGGGGGAGAAGCGTTGGGGAGAAGGGAAGCACCCTCACGAAGCGCCTGCCACGATGACGATTCCGTTGATTGTCCTTGCAGTGCTTTCGGCGGTCGGCGGGTTTCTTGGATGGCCGGCTTCGCTTGGTGGAGGGAATGCGATTGAACACTGGCTCGACCCGATTTTCGAGCGGGCAAACTCAAAACTCGGACTGGGACATCATGATGTCGAGTTGATTGAGTATGTGTTGATGGCTCTCTCTATCGGTGTTGCAGCATTCGGTATCTATCTCGCCCGGATGTGGTACCTCAAGAAGGAAATTATCCCAGAAAAGATTATGAACTCTGCTCCAGGCTGGTATAAACTTCTGTTGAATAAATATTTTGTTGATGAAGCGTATGATGCGGCAGTGATTACCCCAACTGTGAAAGGTTCGGAAAAGCTCCTTTGGAAAGTCGTTGATGTTGGAATGATCGATTGGATGGTCAATGCTCTACCCCGCACGATTGCCCTGGCAAGTGCTTCGGTACGGCGTGTACAGAATGGCGTAGCACAGAGTTATGTCCTTGTATTTGTTGTTGGTGTCGTTGCAATGATTGCCTGGCTGATCACGAAATAGAGTGCCATGAACGAAAGCGTTATCCTTAGTCTGGTTCTGTCTCTCCCGCTTGCAGGAGCGCTGATTGTTGTGCTGCTCAACCCGGAGTCGAAGACACTCATCAAGCTTGTAGGCATTGCCTCGTCTGTTGCAGCTTTTGTCGCATCCGCGTGGCTCTTTCTGCAATTCGACGCCACATCACCCGGGATGCAGTTTGTTGAGAGACATACGTGGATTGTGAATCTTGATATCTCGTACTTTCTCGGCGTTGATGGAATTTCGCTGCTGCTTGTAGCCCTTACGACATTCCTCACGCCAATAGCGTTACTCGCTTCGTGGGAATCGATAGAGCATAAGCTCAAAGGGTACGTTGCGATGATGTTGCTTCTCGAAGTCGGAACGCTCGGTGTGTTCATGTCACTTGATCTTTTTCTCTTCTATATCTTTTGGGAATTCATGCTGATACCGATGTACTTCATCATCGGTATCTGGGGGGGACAGGAGAAAATCTACGCTGCCGTGAAGTTCTTTCTTTACACCATGGTGGGCAGCTTGTTGATGCTCGTTGCAATCATCTCGTTGGGATACTACGCGTCAACGATTCCCGGTGGACACTTCACCACGAATCTGCTTGAGCTGTATAAGATTGCCCCTGATATTCCCATGGACGCGCAATCATGGATGTTCCTGGCATTTGCACTCAGCTTCTGCATCAAAGTCCCGCTCTTTCCCTTTCATACCTGGCTGCCCGATGCACACGTGCAGGCACCAACTGCTGGCAGCGTTATGCTGGCCGGTGTTCTATTGAAGATGGGAACGTATGGTCTCGTCCGGTTCTGTCTGCCCTTGTTTCCCTACGCAACATTTGAGTTTATGCCATATATTGCCGCGCTTGCCGTCATTGGCATTATCTACGGAGCATTGGTGTCCATGGTTCAGGGCGACATCAAGAAACTCGTCGCGTATTCCTCTGTCAGTCACCTCGGGTTTGTCGTGCTGGGTATTTTTGCACTGAACGAAGAAGGAATGCAGGGGAGTGTGATTCAGATGGTTAATCACGGGCTCTCTACCGGCGGCCTTTTCCTTCTTGTCGGAATGATTTACGAGCGACGCCACACGCGGCAGATAAAAGACTTCGGCGGTTTGGCGAAGTCCATGCCAGTGTACGCGACATTTTTTATGATCATCATGCTTTCATCGGTCGGCCTTCCGGGATTGAACGGCTTCGTAGGAGAATTCCTGATTCTGCTCGGCGCGTTCACATCGCAGATGCTGGATACACCCTGGTACGCAATCTTTGCGGCAACAGGAGTTATCTTTGCAGCAGTGTATTTGCTCTGGAGCTACCAACGAGTGTTTTTCGGCAAGTTGGACAAGGACGAGAACAAGCATCTCAAAGATATGAGTGCAAGGGAATGGGCCGTCCTTGTGCCCGTTGTTGTGTTTATCGTGTGGATTGGATTTTATCCGGCAACGTTTCTTGACGTCTCGGCAGCAGCTAGCAAACACGTGGTTCAACAAATCCAAAGTGCCCGGGCCGGTGTGCGTACCGCATCCGCGGAAATGAACACAGAGGCCTCGAAGTGAACGGTTGGAAACTCTTCTTATTGAGCTGTTTGACTCTGGTCCTCTGTGTGGCGCCAGCGCTGGCAAATGAAGGGAGTCATGGGGCAACGGTTACTCCGTGGATGATCCTTCCGTTTATTGTGATGCTGCTGGCTATCGCCGTGGCGCCGTTCATCAACAAACACTGGTGGGAACATAACTACCCTTATGTCTCTTTTGCGCTCGGTGCCATTACAGTTGCGTACTATGTGTTTTGGGTGGAAAGCACGACGAGACTGGTACATACGGCTATAGAATACGTCAGTTTTATCACCCTTATCGGATCGCTGTTTGTTGTTGCCGGGGGAATCCATATCAAGATCAAGGGAAAGTCAAAGCCCCTGGCGAACGTATTTCTCCTTGCAATTGGTGGAGTGGTATCCAATATTGTCGGCACCACCGGGGCATCAATGATACTGATTCGGCCGTTTATTCGTGTGAATAAGTACCGGATCAAACCGTATCACATCGTTTTCTTCATTTTCATTGTGAGTAATATGGGTGGCGCTCTAACGCCCATCGGTGACCCGCCGTTGTTTCTGGGGTACCTCAAAGGGATTCCTTTCTTCTGGGTGGCGGAAAACCTCTGGTATAAATGGGGAATTGCCATGGTCGCGGTACTTTTGATTTTCTATGTGATAGATCTGAAGAGTTTCCGTAAGTTGCCGGCCCCGGTGCGACATGGTGCAGAGGGTGCTGAAGAAGAGGGGGAGCTAAGTGGAGCGCAGAATATATTCTTCCTTCTTGTAATACTTGTGGCGGTGTTCATTACGGATCCTCCGTTTCTGCGAGAGGTCATCATGATTGCTGCGGCGGCAGGATCATTTTTCACAACGAAGAAGGCCATTCACACAAAGAACGATTTTAATTTCCTGCCAATCAAAGAAGTTGCTGTACTGTTTGTCGGGATTTTTGCCACGATGATTCCGGCGCTCGAGTGGCTGGAGACGAACGCGACAACGATTGGTATACAGACGGCTGCGCAGTTCTACTGGGCGACCGGGATTCTCTCATCATTCCTGGACAACGCTCCGACGTATCTGAATTTTCTGAGTGCTGCGATAGGTCTGTTTGTGAACCAGGAGATCGTGACTCAAGTCCAGCATTTGATTCACACCCAGGGATCAGACATGAGTCAGATCACCGGACCGTATGCTGCAGAGATCAAAGCAACGTTCACAGTATTACAGCGATATCACTATGATCTTGTCGCAAGCGGTAATGTCCCCCTGGATGATATTAACGTCTCGTATCTTATCGGCAATCATAACATTTATATCCAGGCCATTTCGATATCGGCTGTGTTCTTCGGAGCTTGTACCTATATCGGCAATGGACCAAACTTCATGGTCAAGTCCATAGCGGAACAGGGCGGTATTGAGTGCCCGAGTTTCTTCGGATATGTTTTCAAGTATTCTGTACCGGTACTGTTGCCGATTTTAATCATCGTGTGGCTCTTGTTTTTCTATGGCCAATGATCAAACCGCTCTATGATTTCTTTTTCTGACATACTTCAGATCGGACCAATTGCTATCGTCAGTCTCACCGGGCTTCTTGTGCTCACTCTTGAGGCGCTGAAGGGCAAGACCGAGGTTTTGAACTGCTGGCTTTCAATCGCTGGTCTTTCGGGTGCGTTGTTTGTGGCGCTTTCTTCCCTTGGAACGTCTGGAACAGCGTTCGCCGGCAGTGTAACGACGGGTGGTTATGCAAACTTCTTTGCCGCTTTATTCTGTCTCTGCGGGATCCTGACGGTGCTGCTGTCAAAGTCGTATATCGCGCGGGAGGGCATTGAGCACGGTGAGTATTATGCGCTTCTCCTTTTTGCCATCGTGGGAATGATGTTGATGGCTGCCGCTGCCGACCTGATTGTATTCTTCCTGGGTCTTGAGTTGATGTCGGTTGCCTTCTATGTCCTCACGGGGTTTGCCCGCCAGCGGGTTCTCAGCAACGAGGCCGCGCTGAAGTATCTCCTGCTCGGCGCCTTTGCCACAGGTTTTTTGTTGTATGGTGTGGCACTCATCTATGGTGCATCAGGGACAACAAACATTGCCTCTGTGACAGAACGTGCGGGTAGTCTCAGTGGTAACAGCACAATGGTCATCGGCATCGGGTTATTGTTGGTTGGATTAACGTTCAAGGTTGCCGCTGTTCCGTTCCACATGTGGGTGCCCGACGTGTATGAAGGCGCCCCGACGACAGTCACCGGGTTCATGTCTACCGGAGGGAAAGCCGCCGCTTTTGCGGCCATGCTTCTTGTTCTCTCACCCATAATTCTGACTTCGATGGCTCCGGTTCGTGATGTTCTCGCCGTTGTTGCTGCGCTTTCAATGATTGTCGGGAACCTGATCGCCATTTCCCAGTCAAGCATAAAACGCATGCTTGCGTATTCGAGCATAGCGCATGCGGGGTACATTCTTGTCGGGGTTGTTGCGGCAAACTTATCAGGAAATCATGGTGTAATGTTTTATCTTGTTGCCTACACATTGATGAATATTGGAGCGTTCGGTGTGCTCGCGATTCTTGAATCGAAGGAAGCTCAGAACCTGACATTTGATGACTACGCAGGATTATCATCGCGCAAGCCGATGCTTGCGGGCCTGATGGCGGTATTCATGTTCTCGCTCACAGGTATTCCTCCATTTGCCGGTTTCTTCGGCAAGTATTACGTATTTGTCGGTGCGGTGGAAGCCGGATACACATGGTTGGCAATTGTTGGTGTGTTGATGAGTGTTCTGTCTGCATATTACTACCTTCGACTTGTGGTGTTAATGTATTTCAAGGAACAGTCCTCCGCACTCGACGCGCCATTGCAAAGACTGGGCCTTGCGGCACTAGTGATTTCTGCGTTGGCACTTCTTCAATTCGGTCTCTTTCCCTCCACGATCCTGAACCTGATGGCAAAAATTCCCTGAGGGTTTCCATGCAACTCCTGGTAACGGCGGAGCAAATGCGGCGACTGGATGAAGTCGCGATGACAACGTATAAGCTCCCCGGAATGGTGCTCATGGAAAACGCAGGTCGCGCCTTTGTCGATGCCCTCGAATGTCACGCCGGTGACATGAAGGGTAGACGTGTCCTTGTGGTGTGCGGAAAAGGGAATAACGGCGGTGACGGCTTTGTTATAGCGCGCCATTTGGCTAACCGCGGTGCGCTGGTTCATGTTGCACTGGTTACCAGTCGCCGTTTGGTGCGTGGTGATGCCCGGATCAATCTTGATGCGCTCCTGTGCATTATTGCTTCCCGAAAATCCCATATCACCTTCAGCGAAGCGATTACTGTTCGAAAGCTCAGTAGGCGAGGCAGGCACGACGTTATTGTGGACGCTATCTTTGGGACAGGGTTTTCAGGGTTGGTTCCGGCCGCTTACAAGAAGGTAATTCAATGGATGAACAAGCAGGACTCACTGATTGCCGCAGTAGATATCCCGTCCGGTATTGACTCCACTACCGGCCAGGTAGCAAATCTTGCGGTGAAGGCTCACTTCACAGTTGCAATGGGCATGGGAAAGATCGGACACTATGTAGGAGATGGCCGGGAGCACTCGGGTACAGTCGAAATAGCTGAGATAGGAATTCCACGCCACCTCACGGAAATGGTGGCGGATAGTATTAACCGAGTTGAACCTGGTGATGTGGCTGTCCTTCTCCCTCAACGTTCACTCAGAACTCACAAGTACGCCGCTGGGAAGGTGTTGGTTGTCGCCGGCTCTCGGAGGTTTGTCGGAGCAGGCGTGATGACCGCTGAAGCAGCGATGAGAAGCGGTGCCGGAGCTGTAGTGTTATGCATTCCAAAATCAATTCATGCCATTGTTGCGAGAAAAGTCACTGAGGTTCTGATTGCTCCTTTGGCAGAAACGAGTGAGGGGACTCTTGCGGCAGATGCGCTTGATGAGATTGTAGAACGATCTCGTTGGGCGGACGCGGTAGCAATTGGCCCGGGACTGTCAAGGAATACCGAAACCCAGACCCTCGTGCGCAAAGCCCTTGCTGTAATTAATGCAACTGTCATCCTTGACGCTGATGGACTTTCTGCCATCGGGCAAAATCACTCCGTGCTGAAGCAGAGAAAATGGCCGACAGTTCTGACGCCCCACACTGGAGAACTTGCCGCGTTGTTGGGGGCAGATGCAAACGAGATTGAAACTCACCGGGTAGAATCCACAAAAATCGCAGTCCGAAAAACTCAGTGTATTGTTGTTCTCAAGGGTGCTCCCACTACGACCGGGTTGCCGACGGGTGCGGTATTCGTTAATTCTACAGGGAATCCTGCAATGGCGACGATCGGTTCGGGCGATGTGCTGACCGGTGTAATAAGTTCCCTTATTGCTCAAGGAGTTGACTTTGGTCCCGCTGCTTATGCGGGGGTGTATCTGCACGGACTAGCGGGGGATATTGCAAGCAAGAAATTTGGTACACGGGGAGTGATGGCAACTGACATTCTTAAGGAGCTACCGTCTGCCTTAAAGATGATTGAGATAAAATGACATACTCCATTTCCCTGCAACGATTTATCAGATTTCAGTTGCCGGCAATCCTATGGGCTGCTATCATATATTTCACCTCATCCATCCCAACGGCAAAACTCCCTTCTGTTGATTTCCCATCTTTTGACAAGGGTGTTCATTTTTTTATTTTTTTTACGCTTGCAGCCCTTACGCATCGAGCCGTCCGGTTTCAGGACAGAATCCCCCTTGTTGCCAAGCACCATGTTCTCTCCACGATTCTTTTTGTTGTATTGTACGGTCTTGTGGATGAGTTCCATCAATATTTTGTGCCCGGGAGAAATCCAAGTGTTCTTGATTTGCTTGCAGATGCAATCGGCGCTTTGATCTATCTTGGTTTGTTCTTTTTGATTCGCAGAGTGCACTCCTCAAAATCGCCCGATTGATTTTCCTTTCTTATTTGGCTACCTTAACCTGTTGAAATTCAGTGTACTACATACGTCTGGGAAGGCCCGTGCCGGGATTCTTGAAACAGATCGAGGGAGTATTCCAACTCCAATTTTCATGCCCGTGGGAACGCAAGGGACCGTCAAGGCCGTTCAACAAAGAGAGCTTGACGAGATTGGGGCGAAGGTCATTCTTGGCAATACATATCATCTCTTTCTGAGGCCGGGCTTTGATTTGATTGAGCGGGCTGGTGGGCTGCATCAGTTCATTGCGTGGGATAAGCCGATACTGACGGATAGCGGAGGATATCAGGTCTTTAGCCTTTCCGACCTGCGGGGTATAGATGATGACGGAGTTAACTTCAAGTCACACATTGATGGTTCTCTCCATCGGTTTACTCCGGAATCAGTGATTGATGTACAGAGATCCTTCGGTTCCGATATCATGATGGTGCTGGACGAGTGTACACCATATCCCTGCGATGAGGAATATGCACGAACGTCAAGTGAATTGACAATACGGTGGGCTGAACGATGTCAGAATCGCATGTCCTCCACCTCACCAAAGTATGGAATGGCTCAGTCCTTGTTTGCAATTGTTCAAGGGAGCACGTACCCGGCAATACGGGAGCGTTCCGCAGAGGAACTTGTACAACTGGAGTTTGACGGATATGCAATTGGTGGATTGTCAGTAGGAGAGCCAGCATCTGCCATGTACGAGATGACGGATATTTGCACCGATATTCTTCCGGGCACCAAACCTCGTTACCTTATGGGTGTGGGTACACCGGAGAATATTCTGGAATCTATTGACCGCGGAATTGATATGTTTGACTGCGTTATGCCAACGAGGAACGGTCGGAATGCAGTACTCTTTACGCGTAATGGCAAGATGAATATGCGAAATTCAGGCTACACAGATGACTTTCGCCCAGTTGATGAAGGGTGCTCTTGCTACTCATGCAAGAATTTCACGCGGGCATACATTCGACATTTATTCAAGGCGAAGGAAATACTGGCGCTGCAGCTTGCGTCTATTCACAATCTCTTCTTTTATCTCTGGCTGGTAGGTACAGCACGGGAGCACATCCTTGCAGGGACTTTTTCCGAATGGAAGGAGAAGTGTCTGGCATGTCTCAGTCGCGAAGTTGTTGACTCAGGAGAGTAACGTTCTACAAATCACTGGAGGAGTATCAGATGTTTGAGTTCTTGCTTGGAATGGCGCCACCCCAAGGTGGTGGTGCAGAAGGTGGAATCATGAGTACGTTGATCATGTTCGCGTTGATCATAGGTATTTTCTATTTCATGATCCTGCGACCGCAGCAGAAGCGACAAAAGGAGCGACAGAAACTCCTGGATTCAGTCAAGAAAGGGGATAAGGTGATTACCGCAGGTGGACTGCATGGTACGGTTGCCGGTCTTGACGAAAAGACTCTGCTGATTCAGGTTGCCGACAATGTAAAAATGAAGTTTGAGCGTTCAGCAATTGGATCGGTTGTCAAGGAAGGCGAAGCCGAAGTAAAGTAGCATCACGGGTGGGTAATCGAAACGAGAGATGGCAATGAACGGCAGAACTCGCGGCATGAACACTATCGAAGAAGCTATCCAGGATATCAAGCTTGGCCGGATTGTTATTGTCGTTGATGATGATGATCGTGAGAACGAAGGGGACTTTGTTTGTGCGGCGGAGTTTGTCACGTCTGATGTTGTCAACTTTCTTGCGAAGGAAGGCCGTGGTATCATCTGTGCACCTTTGGAAACATCGAGGGCAAAGGAGTTGGGATTGGATCTCATGGTGGACAGCAACACGTCGCTTCATGAGACCCCTTTCACCGTTTCGATTGATTATATACATGGAACCACGACTGGTGTTTCGGCACCGGACAGAGCAGCAACGATTCGGGCACTCGTCAATCCGGAAACCAAACCAGGCGATCTTGCCAGGCCGGGGCACATATTTCCCTTGAGAGCACTTGAGGGTGGCGTTTTGCGAAGGGCTGGCCACACAGAGGCAGTAATTGATCTCTGCAAGCTTGCCGGACTGTATCCTGCAGGGGTGTTATGTGAAATCCTGAATGACGATGGTACCATGGCTCGGGTGCCGGAATTGAAGAAGATAGCGGCACACTTCGCGATGAAAATCATCACTGTCCGCGACCTCATAGAGTTCCGGTTGACACGTGAGAAGCTCGTTCACCGTGTTGTCGAAACGCGGCTTCCAACAAAGTACGGCGAATTTCAAATATACCTGTACCGCAGCGAAACAGATAGCAAGGAACATATCGCCCTCGTGAAAGGTGTTATTGATCCCGACAAATCCGTCCTGGTTCGAGTTCATTCCGAGTGTTTGACGGGTGATCTTTTCGGATCAATGCGATGCGACTGTAACGAACAACTCTTCGCAGCGTTGAGAATGGTTGACCGATCGGGTTCAGGCGTGGTCTTGTATATGAGACAAGAGGGCAGGGGGATTGGTCTCATTAACAAGCTCAGGGCATACAAACTCCAGGACGAGGGACTGGATACCGTGGAGGCAAACGAGCAATTGGGCTTCAGGCCTGACTTGCGTGACTACGGTATTGGGGCACAGATACTAAGAGACCTAGGCGTTGTTAAGATGTCACTGCTTACGAATAATCCCAAGAAGGTTATTGGATTGAGCGGTTATGGGTTGCAGATTGTGGAGCGTGTTTCCCTGGAAATGGATCCCAACGAAGTGAATACACGCTATCTGCAAACAAAGCGTGACAAACTTGGTCACCTTATCCTCGTTGAACCAAAGAAAAAGGCTGATTAGACAGTATCCGCCCCCACCCGGTGTCTTTCGGCTTGCATTTCTCGGTTGTCTTTCATTACATTAAATCAAGTTAGCATTCGGTATTGTAACGAACTAGCCACCATTCGCATGGGCGGATGATGGCTATTATTTTTGTCGACTCCCATACTTGGAGAAGTCATGTCGGTGAATGGAAAAACAGAAACAACGTATCTGACTCGGGAAAGACTCATTGAGATCGAGCAGGAATTACATGACCTGAAAACCAACGGCCGCAAACTTATGGCCCAGAAGATATCGGATGCACGCGGCCATGGGGATCTCTCCGAGAATGCTGAATATGATGCTGCAAAGGAAGAGCAACAGCACCTCGAAATGAAAATCGTTCGATTGGAGCAAACCCTTTCCCGCGCCAAAATCATTGAGGCAAAAGACCTTCCCAACGACAAAGTCTATATCCTGAGTCTTGTGAAGATAAAAGACCTGAAGACCAAGGAGGTGGTGGAGTATCTTCTTGTTGCACCCGAAGAAGCCAATTTTGAAAAAAACAAGATATCCGTTACCTCCCCAATCGGAAAGGCATTGCTCGGAAAAACCAAGGGTGAGAACGTCGAAATTACGGTTCCTGCGGGAATCCTTAAGTATAATATCCTGGATATTTCCCGATAAAGAGAGCGCTCCATCGGCTCGATTCACACCTTGACTTTGAGATGCACCCACCGTATATTTTTATCAACGCATTGGGTGCAAATGCAGGACAAAGAACTTGCAAGAATAGGCAGTCTTTCTTATATTTGCAGGACCAATGCGGGAATAGCTCAGTTGGTAGAGCGCAACCTTGCCAAGGTTGATGTCGC
>CAZIHJ010000050.1:0-23239 GCA_964538485.1 uncultured Chitinophagales bacterium
AACCGATTGCAGGCAGGCCAATCAATATTGTTGGCAATGCCCCTGTCCCCGGATACACACCCATGACATTGGGGGACTTTTATCAAGGGATATTCCCGGGCGGTTCGGTGAAGTATAGCACCGGTGAACCGCGGGAAGGGTGGATGGTGGAATTTACCGGTTTAACGGTGGATGCGCGTGTGAACACTGCACGGGGCACTTTTAGTGTTGTTGATGATCAGGGTAATCAAATTACCATGTACGACGCATCCAGGTTCTTTACGCTTGGCCATGGCGGAACGACTCCATTCCCGGCCGACAGTATCTGGACATTGGAGTATCCAGTTGTCGGCTCGCGTATTGATACATTGAGGGGGTTTATCACGACAGTGTCGGGGAGTGAAAGCCCGAGAGGATATCGCATCGCTCCGATTGTTCGCGGGGATGTTGTCGTTGGCGTAATACTCCCGAGCATCACCACACACCGTCGGAATCCGATTGTTGTTCCACCTGACAGTGCGGGCCGCATCAGTGTTCGAGCACTTCAACAAGCCGGTGGAAATCCCATCTCGTCGGTGGAGTTGAACTACAGCCTGAACAATGGTCCGTTTGTCAATGTTGCGATGACCTACCAGCCATCCGATAGCACGTATAACGCATCCATTCCCCAACAGGCGGCAAACACATTTGTTCATTACTACATGCAGGCCATTGACAATCAAGGGAACCGTGCAACGCTTGCGAGTTCCGCTTTCGGTGGTGCCTCGTCCGACACCTCAAAAGGGTACTTCTTCTACACCGTACTTGACAGGCCGTTGACGATCCACGACATACAGTTTACTCCCTACGTGAATGGGCGCAGCGCCTATCAGGCAGCGTTCGTTGATGTATCCGGGGTGGTTACTGCAGACACCAGCCATCTCGGCCTTTCTCCGTTGAACACGGGAGGCACAAATGCCTGGTACATGCAAAGCGGTACAACGCCCTGGAATGGCATCTGGATTGTCGGGCCCAGTGGGACAATGGCTGGATTGCGCAATGGGGATAGTGTGACGGTCTCCGGATTTGTTTCCGAGCAATTTGACGTGACGCGTATTCAGAATATCACCACTGCGCTGGTACACTCGTCAAGTAACCCGGAGCCGACTCCCGTTGACCTGCCAACATCGACCTTTGGTCCTATTGTCGGGAACGGCGCTCCTTCTGCGGAACGATACGAAGGAATGCTGGTACGTTTCAACAACGTGACGGTGTCTTCCATCGACCCTGTGTTCTCCGATCCGACCGAATTTGAAATCGATGATGGCAGCGGTCCTGTTATTGTCCGCCGCGATGGAACACACATCTATTCCAATGTTCCTGCCGACTCGACATTCGGGAAGACCATCCTCAGAGTGGGCAATCAGATTTCCTCAGTCACCGGTGTGATATACTTCAGTTTCAATAGATACAAGGTGGTACCACGCAAGAACGCCGATTTTGGCACAATAACGAACAGTGTGGAAATCGATCATGATCCGATCGTCCCGCAGTCGTTCTCGCTCGAACAAAACTATCCGAACCCGTTTAATCCCGCTACAGTGATCGAATTCAGTCTGCCGACATCCGAAGTTGTTTCGTTGAAAATCTTCAACGTGCTCGGTCAGGAAGTGCAGACGCTTGTGAACGGCATGCAGGAACCGGGTCGGTACACGGTACGGTTTGATGGCGCCGGACTTGCAAGCGGAATATACTTCTACCGCCTGCAATCGGGCGAGTTCACACAACTCAAGAAAATGTTAATGTTGAAATAGCGGAACATTCACACTGATGCGTCATCTCTTCACCATACTGGTTGTATTCTCGGTCGTCATGTTACTCAGTTGCAGCGAGGACATAGCAGATAATCCTCTTGGCAACCGGACACCGAAAACATTCCTGTGGTTGTTTCCCGATTCCACTGTTGGCGTTGGCGTCAGCCGTCAACGCCTTCAGTGGTGGGGAGAGGACCCGGACGGTATTGTGGTGGGATATCTGTTCTCGTATGCGGTGTTTCCCAACACGGTCACAACCATTCCCACACCGGATACCCTCGGGTACTCGTGGGTGACAAAGAACGATACACTGATTTCATTTCCGCTCGACACACTTTTTCGCAACTATACGGTGTTTGTCCGCGCCGTCGATAATAGCTTTGCAGGCATACCATCGCAAAGCAGGGTTCGGTTTATTCCGTCACCGTTCTGGGACAAGAACGACAACGGAGTCTTTGATGCCGGTGATGAACAACTCCCGACACTTGCAGCAGCGGTCGACCCGACAGGTGCAGTGCAGACATTTCCGGTACGTAATACGCCGCCAACGATTTCCTTCGCCCGCAATCCCAACGACGAAACAGTTGCGCTCAAGCAGCCGGACACAACATACACGGTGGCGACCTTTGGGTGGAAGGGGGCGGATAACGACGGCGACAATACGCTTGCATCATATCGGATTGCACTCAATGACACCACCAACCCTGCGAACTGGTTGACCATCCCGATCCGTGATACAGTTGTTACATTGGTTGTGCCGCGGTCACGGAGCGATGCCGCGGGGGCCGAAGTGACGGCCGATGTGTATGGAGGAAAATTCCTTGGACGTCAACTTATTGGTACAGTTCCCGGTTTGCGCCTCGATGCACCGAATGTGCTGTACGTCCAGGCACGGGACGTTGCCGGTGAGTACAGTCCGACAATCAACATGCCTTCCGGTACGGATGTGTGGTACGTGAGGAAACCGCGAGGGCGATTGCTTCTCGTATCCGACTATATCAATAGCGATGCTGATGCTGCGCGCAATACATACTATACGGCAATTGCCGCCGCAGGAGTTGATTTTCAATCAGTCGATCAACTGAATATTGGGTTAGGTCTCACCGCTGCGAATAAGCGTGATGGAAAGTACGGTGTGCTCGTACCGCCGTTCATTGATCCGGCATTGATCCAGACATTTCTGTTGTATGATTATATTGTCTGGTACACGGATCAGTATCCTACGCTCGGTGCGGCTCAACTGTCTCTGTTTCCATACCTCCAAAATGGTGGCAAGGTAATTTTTTCGACAACGTTCGAGAACAGTATTGATCCGCGTGGCGCGTTGCGCGATTTTGCTCCTATCGACTCCATCAGTAGTGTTGATCTTTCTCCCGGGCGGCCGCCTGTTCCTCCACCGGTTGCTGGCGACACGCGTATTCCTGCAAACTTTGTTGTCCTTGCTGACAGTTCGATCCCTGGAGCGGAATACCCGCAACTTGGATTCAATTCGACTCCGACTATTCACTCTATTTTCATGCGACCGATTTACCGCCGTTCCGACGCCAGATACCTGTATCATCTCCAGGCAGACACACGTAATCGCTATCTTGGCATGCCTGATGTCGCCGTGGTGGATGGAGAGGCATCCATTATCTTTGTCGGGTTGCCATTGCACGTGCTCAATAACACCAACCCGTTATTCGGGAACCCGAATGGTCTTGGAGCATTCTTCATCCGCTCACTGAACCAGGAATTCAATCCGCACAGATCTGTTGACAGGAGAAGATTCTAAGGTGAAGGGCTCATTACATACGTTGCTCTTGCTGGCCTTCGTTTCGTTTGCCGCATATACACAATCGGACAAAGGAAGTCTGGAGGGGAAGGTTGTTGACGCAGCGGGAGAAGGCCTGCCCGGCGCAAATGTGACAGTCAAGGGAACGTACTACGGCGGGTCAAGTAATATCGAAGGTGACGTCAGCATTGCAAACATCAACCCCGGAAGCTACACGATTGAAGTAACGTTGCTCGGCTACAAGACGGTGCAATTCACCAACATCAAGATCGAAGCCGGCGTAGCGGCAAAGATTACTGCAAAAATGGAAGAGACGGTTCTTGCTCTGGGCAGTGAAGTGGTGATTGTGGGGGAGAAGCCACTCTTTGATATTGAAGAAACTGCAAGCAGGAGAAGCGTCGGGCAGGCGGACATTCAGGCCGCAGCACTGCAAAACGTTCAGAGCATTGTCTCGCTTCAAGCCGGGGTTGTCCTTGCAGACAACGAAATTCACATACGGGGAGGCAGAACGCATGAAAACGCTTACCTTGTTGATGGCGTTTCTGTGCAGGATCCTCTTGCGGGTACAGGGTTCGGGTTGCAGCTGAGCCCGGCTTCTATTCAAGAAGTGGAAGTGATTACCGGCGGGTACAACGCCGAGTATGGTCAGGCGACATCCGGGATCGTCAACATCACGACGCGCGAGGGTTCCGATAAATATAGCGGTGCCATCTCGTACAAGCTCGATCATCTGGGATTCAACAACAACCAGCGTTCAAATTGGAATACCGACATTTTTGATTTAAACCTGAGCGGTCCTGAGCCAATTACCTCATATCTCTTGCCGTCCCTCGGCGTCGAAATTCCCGGGACGATGAGCTTCTTCGGGACTTTTTATGGTAATGTCAGCGATGGGTATGCCCGATGGGTGGAATTGATTGATGGCTCAGGAAGACCTGTCGGCTATGAGGTACAGGCACCGCAGAGTCTCTATTCTTCGATTTTTAATGAAACCAGGTTTGCACCCCGGAGAAGTAACAACTATTCCTGGCTGACCAAACTGACATATAAACCAACCTCCACATTCAAGCTTTCCTACTCCTACAATCAATCTGTTGCCATTGATCAGAATACACAGACAATTCAATCCACCCTTGAACGCGTGGAGCCGAACCCCGGCTATCAATACTTGTTTCAATATATTCCTGATAGTGCAAATACGTTTACACAGAAGAACATCCAGCATTCATTCTCTCTCACGCACACGCTCAGCAACCAGATGTTCTATGAAGTGCGCCTGAGCCGGTACACTGCGCACGTCCGTGGTGACGCAAATGGCAGAGGGTTTGAATCATATATTGAACCGGCGGATATCGTGACATATCCGATCCGGTACTACAACGATGAGACGGATACTATCGGAGTAATTCCCGGAGATGGTTTTTATGATCTGGGATCTCCAACGTCGTGGCGTGATCACTTTGTGGACGAATATACGTTCAAGTTCGATCTGACAAACTTCTTTGCCGAGAAAAACAAATTCAAGGCGGGGGTGGAGATGCGGTTCTCCAGCATGCAGATTGCAGATCTCGTCCGCCCATGGGTAAAACCACTCGGCTTCGACAATGACATCTACTCGGTTCATCCGGCACAGGGCGCGTTGTACGCACAGGATAACATCACGCTCAGCGGCATGATCTTGAACTTCGGGCTCCGGTTGGACTATTGGCTCCCCGGCAAGTATGTTGACGATGTTGCCAATGATACGTCATCGGCGTTGATCGTCTCCAAAGGGCTGAGAGAGCAGTACCTTGATAATTCATTTTCGTTCTTTGGCCGTCGGATGAAAGCCCGCCTGAGCCCGCGTCTGGGCATATCTCACCCGATTTCGGACAACCAGACGTTGTTCTTCTCATACGGGCATTTTTCGAAGCTGCCACGTCCGCAATTTGTCTATTCGAAGCTGAAGCGGACAAGCGTCCGGTCGAGCTTGCCGGTCGGTAATCCCAACTTGAATCCTGAAACAACGGTTGCCTACGAGCTGGGAGTACGCAACCAGCTTTCCGGTAACGATGTGCTGACCGTGACGGCATACTACAAGGACATTTTCGACTACATCACTGAGAAATCCGTCCGAAGGGTGTCCGGAGGCGCCCAGTTCTTCACGACCTACCTCAACTCCGACTACGGACGGGTACGCGGACTTGAGGTGGAGTATAAGAAACGGATAGGGAAGTGGTTCCGGGGATCTGCTTCCGCGTCGTATTCACTCGCGACGGGGAAAAGCTCAACACCCAATGAAAATGCCATCCGCCTGCAGCAAGGGGAGCCGGAGAATATCAAAGAGACGTTTCTTATTTGGGACCGGCCTGTTCAGGTTTCGTTGAATCTCAATTTTTCCGTGGCGAAGGATGAGCCGTTGTTCGATTTTGCCCCCGGGATTTTGGATGATTATAATATTTACGCCCGTGTCTTTTTCCAATCGGGGAAACGGTATACACCCCAACGATACGTAGGCACAAATGCTGTGACGGGTCGCCCGGAGTATGTCAGTGAGATTGACAGACCGTTGGAATCGGTGGCAGATAACTGGTTTTACGTGGATCTGAATTTTGAAAAGTATATCGATATTGGTTTTGGAAAATTGATCACCAGTATCGAAGTGGAAAATGTTTTGGACAACAAGAACTCACAGATTATCAATCCGGTGACAGGCAAAGCGTATGAATACGGCGACGCCACGCCATCCGGATACAATGATCCCTTGTATCCCCAATTGACAGGGGACATCTCACCGTATCCGTACAATCCGGCAAGATATCTGAAGCCGCGAACAGTGCGGTTCAGTCTGGCATTACGATTCTGATATGAGAAGACGGTATATTCATACGGTGTGCAGTGTTATTGCGATGATCGTCATCGGCACGAATGCGCACGCGCAACTTGTTCCGAACCTTGGTGGTCAGCGTGCCGGAATCTCCGCGTTCCAATTCCTGAAACTTGGTGTTGGGGCCCGGGGCGTCGCCATGGGAGAGTCGTTTGTGGCTGTCGCGAATGATGTGTCTGCCCTTCATTGGAACCCGGCGGGTCTCGCGCAGTTCAGCGAGAACCAAATCATGGCCTCCCATACGGAGTACGTCGTTGACATCCGCCATGATTTCTTTGGCGCGGTCTATCACCTTACGGAATCCGATGCGCTGGGTCTGTCGTTTTCGTCGCTTCACACAGACGATATGGAGATTACAACGGAAACCCAACCGTTTGGTACAGGGAGGTATTTCTCGTTTGGTGATATTGGGATCGGTCTCACATATGCAAAGAGAATGACGGACCAGTTCAGTTTTGGAGCCACAGTCCGTTATGCAGAAGAGACGCTCGATATCCTCAAAATGCGTTCGGTGATGGTAGATCTCGGCACATTTTACTGGACAGGATTGGGCTCCGCCAGATTTGCGGTTGTTATTTCAAATTTCGGAGGGGATGTGAGTCCAAGCGGTACGGCCACGCTCTGGAACGGATCGCCAACAAGCACATTTGAGTCATACTCTCTCCCCACGGTGTTCAAACTCGGGATAGCGTATGATCCCATTGATGATGATCAACAAAAGCTGACCACCTCGATTCAGTTGAACCACCCCAATGATAACTCGGAGCATTTTAGAATTGGAGTCGAGTACGGGTGGCAGCAAACGTTCTTTGTCAGAGGGGGAATCAAGCGAACGATTGGCCAGCCCCTTTTTGCAGCTGATGCAACTTCAGAAGAGGACTTTGCTCTGGGTGTTGGGGTTAATGTTGCCCTGGGGTTTAGTCGTGTAAACGCGGATTATGCCTTTGCGAACTTCACCAGACTCGGATCAATACATCGGATTTCACTTGGCTTTACGTACTAGACATAGCAACATAGGACCCAAGGTCATTGCCATAATCGCATTGATTAGTATGGGGTTAGTGCTTGGTTGTGAAAGTACCCCACCCCTGCCTCCTTCGCAAGAAATAGTGGCCATTGATACCTCCTATGTGCCAATAGCTCCAGCATTTTCTGGGTTTACTGTAGAGGTTGTTGGCAGTGATACACTCGGCCCGGAGGATATTCTCATTGGTAATGATCAGTTGCTGTACGTCGCCGATACACGAGGTAACCGTGTTGTGATGATGAACCGCGCAGGCCAGGTGCTGAGTGCGAACACGATGCTCCACCCGCGTTCACTGGCTCAAAACTCCCGCCTTGATTTGTATGTTGGTGGTGAAATGGTTGCTCCAAGCGGCGATACTGTTGGAGCTCTTTTCAAGATTCGTCTCTATTCTGCAAACAGCGATTCGGCCCATCGACTCGACCTTGCACCCATTGATACGATTTGGAAGGAACTTGCCCGCCCCGCCCGCCGTTTTCCTGCGATTACGGTTCTCGGGGACAACCAATTCCTTGCTGTTCGGACGGGTCCGGATAACTCCAGCTTCATCGATCCCGATGCACGTGTGCTCCTGTTTGACGATGAAGATGTTTTCATTACACCCGTTCCTTCGTTGACAACACGTGTCGGTAGTGGTATTACCGATATCAACAAGCCGACGGGAATCGCGCTCTTCCCGGGAACAAGGGATTTTGTGCTTTCGCAGTCTTCGGAGGGTGTTTCCTACGGGGCGGTCTGGATGCGTTACGAGCGAACTGTGGATTTCGATGGATGGTTGCCTCGGTTTGATCCTGCCAGAGCAGAAGACCGCAACATTGACTTTATCCGGCCTAACCGGTACGGCCGTCCTGAAGCCGTCGCCATAGACAGATCGAGAAGAGACATCTTCATTGCCGACGCGCAACTGGATAGCGTATTTAAGTTCAATAGCCGCGGGAGGTTCCGTGGTGAGTCATTTGGTTTACACCGCACTCAAGGAGCAATGATGCGTCCGACCGGCCTCGCATTCTTTGAGCGGATTCTTTATGTTCTGGATGGCAGGACCGGAGAAGTATTGCGTTTCAGACTGAGTACGGACGTCCCCCGCTAAACCTCTCCCGTCAATAACACAACCCTTCTATTGATTTTCAGTCTGGCCCTTCGTTGCGACAGGCACAATCCTGTGCCAATACTCCCGATGGATATAATGTGTAATGATCGCTGTGAATTCAGCGACCAGGTCGCCCGGCATCATCACGTACAGCATTGAAGCCCCTGCCCCGTGGTTCCATTTATGATCCAGAAAGAGATTGTATTGCGTCAGTGATTCTTCGGAATCGAGGCTTGCCCGGTCAGGTCGAACCAGGCCGAACACAATCCTCTCGTTCTTCCTGTCAACCCCTACAACGTCAGGGCGACGCGATTTTCCATCCCCAAACCCGTTATTCTGAATCAATGGTGGGGCAGGATGTTCAGGACTTTCCACTGCCCCGTGAATGAGAAAGCCCTCGGCGGAAAAGAACGTCAAAAGTTCTGTGATGAGATGTTCTTTGTTCACAACGCCCGCATGTGTTTTGAAATGAAAAATCCCGACACCAGGTGCCGGGATTTGAGCGGAGAGGGAGAGATTCGAACTCTCGGTACAGGTTTACCCCGTACGGCGGTTTAGCAAACCGCTGGTTTCAGCCGCTCACCCACCTCTCCGGAGAAAAATCATGGTGTCGTTGCTGAATTATTGAGATCAAGATAGAGAAAAAAGGTCTGCGAAGCAAGATAAGACGAAGCGTTGCTTTCCATCGCGTCATCTGATCCGGTGACATTCTAATGAGATAGGCATTGATGAGTGAAGCGATCACCGCGGAACAGGGAGGAGCGTTTCGCCCGTCAAGGTCACTTACATTCTATTGACTCTTTAAGCTTTTTTTTGCAAGTTTGTCGCAACTTGTGAAGGCAATGTGAATTACACTCCCTGATACAAGCGTTGAGCGAGAATTCTTGGAAGTCCGGCTTTGGTAATTGCCGACGCGGTTATGTCAATATCATATTCCGTGCGGACGAGTTCATAGGACCAGGCCGAGGTGTCAAGAAGACCAAATGCCGCCATCGGGTTACCGTCTCGTGGTTGGCCGACGCTTCCAACGTTAATGATAAAGCGGTTAGCCGGCAATGTGCCGTTCCTGGGAGGCCGAAACGAGTTGATGGAGAGATCTTCACCGATAATAACCGGAACATGAGTGTGGCCGATAAAGCAAATATCGGTAGTGAAAGCGGAAAAACTCTCTTCGGCACTTTGCATGGTATGGACGTATTTCCACTCGCCAGGCGAATCCGGGGATGCGTGAACGATTGTAAGGTTTTCGTACAATGTGAGCAGGGGAGCCTGGGCCAGGTATGAGCGGTGTTCATCAAGCAGCTTGTCAACCGTCCAACGGATTGCTGCCTGTCCATACTGATTGAAGTCGGTTAAGGGCGTTTCGCCGAGGGCCCCGCTGTCGTGATTGCCTTTGACACAAATGGCGCATGACGTGCGGACAAGTTCGACGCATTCATTCGGAAATGGTCCGTAGCCGATGGTATCGCCGAGGCATACAATGGAGTCGACATGGTGTTCCGCGATGGCCTTCAGTACTGCCTCAAAAGCAGGGAGATTCGAGTGGATATCCGATATGATTGCGAGACGCATAGATGAGGAATAAGTTCGTTGATGTGCATACCTGCAGAAGCCTGCTTCCAAAGATTAACCAGTTCCCTTCTCAAACGCAAGTGAATCATTTCCCACAGACGTCAATGAACCTGTCCGGTGTTTTGTGGATCATGATCCTCATGGCAGGAATGCTGGTTGGTTCTTCCGGCATTGCTCAAACACGGGGGGAGTTGCGCCAGCGGGCCGAAACCGAACTCAGTAAGATGACAACCGAGGAAATCGAGGGAAAGCTGAAGGAGCTTGGGATTACGCGCGAGGAGGCTCTCCGGCGGGCGTCTGAGCTCGACGTCCCTCTGGAACAGTATCTCGGTTCGGCAAAGGGTGGTACACAACCGGATTCCATCGTGGGGAGGGTTGATACCACCGCGCTGAGAGAGGCGCGAGATGAAGAATCTCTGCGCGAACGCGATGAGGATAATCGGCGAAAACAAAATGAGCTGAAAGAACTCCCCCTCAGCCGGAACGGCCTTCCATATTTTGGCTACGAAGTGTTCCGGGAGGTCCCGCCGGGATTTGAACCGACAGCAAGCGGACCCGTTGACCCCGAATATGTTATCGGCCCCTCGGATGCCGTGAGAATCGCCGTGTGGGGACAGGTGGAATTTCAGAATGAACTTACCGTCGACAAAGAAGGAAGGATTTTCATTCCAACAGTCGGACAGGTGCTCGTGTCCGGATTGACGATTGAAGAAGCTAATGCCAGTCTGAAGCGCCAGATGTCAAGATCATACTCGGGGCTGGTTTCAAATCCTCCCAGTGTCTGGCTGGATGTGACTGTTTCCAAGCTGCGTCCGAAGCGAATTTTTGTGATGGGAGAAGTTGAGAAGCCGGGCGGCTACACAGTAAGCAGCTATGCAACCGTATTCAATTCGTTGTACAGTGTTGGAGGGCCGACAGTCAAGGGGAGTATGCGTGATATTCGGGTGACGCGTGGTGGCAAAGTCATAGCGCATGTGGATTTGTATGACTATCTCACCGGTTCCGACCAGACAAATGATATCCGGGTACAGAACAATGACATAATTTTCGTCTCCGTTCGTGGCAAGAGTGTGGAGATCCGCGGAGAGGTCCGGCGTCCTGCCGTGTATGAACTGAAGGAAGGTGAGAATCTCCAGACATTGCTTCGCGTGTGCGGGGGTGTACTGCCCACTGCGTATGATGGCAAAGCGCAAATCGATCGGATCACACCTGTCGGGCAACGAACCGGGGTGGAGGATCGTCTGGTTGTGGATGTCGGTCTGCAGGGTGTTTTGTCGGGCGTGGTCGCCGACGTGCCTTTGTACGATGCTGATGAAGTCCAGGTTTTTTCCGTATTGGACGAGAAGAGGAATTACGTGATGATCGGAGGTTCAGTGTGGAGACCGGGACGGTATGAGCTCGGAGAAGTACACACTGTCCGGGAACTGATTGCTGCTGCGCGGGGAGTCCAACCGAAGACATACATGGGATTCGCACATCTCACACGATTGAACCCCGACCTGTTGACGAGGACGATCATCTCATTCAACCTTCAAGCACTGCTTGACGATCCACAATTCGACCAGGTGTTAATGCCACGGGATTCGGTCTCCATTTATTCGACGGAGATCATTGAAGTGAAGGAAAGGTTTGTCGTTATCAGCGGAAGTATAAAGAAACCTGGTCGTTATCCGCTGAGTACAAACATGACATTGAAGGATATCATCCCGCTCGCCGGTGGATACACGGAAGATGCGGAACTTCTCACCGCGGAGGTGTCGCGTGTTCTCCCGCGCGGTCTCCTGGGGGATTCCCTTGCCATTATTCTTCACCCGTCCGTTCCGAGGGAATTCTCACCCACACTGGAGACACCGCGTCCCGATCAAAACGGAGAAGATTCCGGAGGAGACTTCCTGCTTGCGCATCGAGACGAGCTTCTCATCAAACCCAATCCCAACTTCGTCACCCAGCGTGTTGTTTCGGTTGAAGGCGATATTCGGTATCCGGGTGCGTACAGCATACAGCGGCGGGCCGAACGACTTTCTGAAATCCTTGAACGGGCCGGCGGGCCGACACGGACAAGCTACATGGGCGGTGCGCGCTTCTACCGGTTGGGCAAGAGATTATTGCTGGATTTTGCGGAAGCATATCAACAAAAGAACCCGCTTCATGACGTGGTGATGCTGGATGGTGACAGCGTGTACATTCCATCGAAACCCCACACCGTTCAGGTGCGTGGAGAGGTGAACAACCCCGGACTACTCTCGTTCATTGAAGGGGATGACGTGATGGATTATCTCAACCGTGCGGGAGGGTTGACAGACAGTTCGAATTATGCTGTCCTGGTGAAACCCTCGGGCGAATCACGGAGAGTTGATTTCGGTTGGTTCAGCAGTAATCCCGATGTGCCTGAAGGGTCCACAATAGATGTACTCAAAGTGCCACCTCCGCTGCCGGATGATAATCCCGTGGACGTTTCTGCCACAATCAAAGACATGTTTGCAATCGTAACCAGCGCCGCCACGGTTGCCTTCATTATCTGGCAAACGACAAGATAGTGCGCCTGTCTCAATATACCTTCCCGGAAGCGCCTCCAGTCCCATGAGTGCAGACAACGCCACTGAAGGCCCAACGCTTTCACTTTCCGAAATTATTGCTCCTCTCTGGCAGCAGCGCAAGCGTATTGCAGTTGTTGCTGTTGTTACGGCACTGCTCGTGCTCGGGATCAACTTCGTATTGCCTGTGTATTACAAATCCACAGCGAAGATCCTTCCGGAGACGGAAAAAAACAAGCTCTCTGCCCTTGGCCAGTTTGCGGACGTTGCCCAACTCGCAGGCGTGAGCATGCCCGGAAGTGAGATCTCCCGACTGTATCCATTGATTGTGTCAAGCGAGACAGTGTTACGAAGTGTCATCGAGCGGCAGTATCAGGTCAACGGTCTTGCTCAACCGGTAAATCTGATCGACTACTTCGATCCCGACGAGGACACGCCCGAAGAAAATATGGCGGAAGCAGTCAAGGAAATGCAGGACCTGCTCACAACGTCATACGAGTCGAAGACAGGACTGGTCACCTTGCATCTTGAAATGCCGGATGCACAACTTGCCGCCGATGTCCTCAACGCTTTGATTGACGAGCTGGATAAGTTTATGCGACTGAAACGCAAGTCGAATGCTACAGAGCAGCGTAAATGGGTGGAAGTACGAATCAAGCAGGTCGAGGAGGAATTGCGACAGGCGGAGAACATCCTCAAGACATTTCGGGAAAAGAATCGTCGCGTTATTGACTCGCCGGAGTTGCTTGTGGAACAGGAACGGAGGGTGAGGGAAGTCCAGGTGAAGTCTGCGGTCTATATTGAACTCGTCAAACAATTTGAGCTTGCCAAAATTGAAGAGATAAAGAACATTGCCATCGTCAACGTTCTTGACGCGGCACGACCGGCAGTAAAGAAGGAACGCCCGAAACGGTTGATCAATACGCTGGTGGTATTTCTCGTCGCACTCGTTGTCATGTCTGTGGCTGTCGTTGTGAGATCGAGATATTCGTCACAATGGAAGGCGGTAAGCCAGGTGTTTGGAGGTTCGGCATAGCGCCCATGGACTGGTTTGGAGATCGTCAATCAGGATGGATGTTTTCAAGACCCGTCTCATAAGAAACGACCGTCTCACTGTGCTCGGCACGGCGTTCACTACCGTTGACATGCGCGCCGCAGTCGAGCAAATACTTGAGTGGGCCGGAAATCGAAGTACAAGTGCAAAACAAGTCTGTGTCAGCGGAGTGCATGGGGTTATCGAAGCGGAGCATGATGAGTCGTTCCGCGGGATCCTGAATGGTGCCGACCTGAATGTGGCCGACGGTGTTCCTATTGTCTGGCTTGGTCGACTCGCCGGGATTAAAGGGATTGGCCGGGTATTTGGCCCGGATCTGATGCTGGAAGTATGCAAACACTCCCTCACGCGACAGTATTCACACTTTTTTTACGGAGGGAACGAAGGCGTGGCCGATGCCCTTGCCGGTACAATGCAAGCGCTCTATCCCGGAATCAGAATTGCAGGCACATACTCTCCTCCGTTTCGGAAGTTGACGGAAGAGGAACAAGCAACAATTGTGAATTTGATCAATAACGCTCATCCCGATATTCTCTGGGTCGGACTCAGTACTCCTAAACAGGAACGTTGGATTGCAGCTATCAAAGACAGGTTGAAGGTGGGTGTAATGCTTGGGGTTGGTGCCGCGTTTGATTACAATACGGGAAAGATCAAACGAGCTCCGGCCTGGGTTCAATCGGCCGGATTGGAGTGGTTATTCAGGCTAATCCAGGAACCCCGAAGACTGTATCGGCGGTATCTTATTAACAATCCAAAGTTCCTGTGGCTCCTGGCAGGACAGTTACTCGGGCTACGCAAGACCGGGTAAGTCAAAAGTATCGGTGGCAATAAAGCGACAATAGGAGTGAAGCATGAAGGTTCTTGTGACGGGAGCAGGAGGTTTCATCGGCTCTCACCTTGTGAAGAGACTGAGAAGCGACGGACATTGGGTTCGGGGTGTCGACCTGAAACATCCCGAATTCAGTCCGACGGCTGCGAATGAATTTATTGTCGGCGACTTGCGCGAGCAATCTGTTGTTCGGAAGATACTCGATTCTGGTTTTGATGAAGTCTATCAACTTGCTGCAGATATGGGAGGTGCAGGGTATATCTTCACCGGAAACCACGATGCTGATGTTATGCACAATTCTGCCACGATCAATCTCAATATGGCCGAGCAGTGTCGCCTTGTGGGGGCAAAAAAGGTCTTCTACTCTTCTTCTGCGTGTATGTATCCCGCGTATAATCAGGAAGACCCTGACAACCCGAAGTGTTCGGAAGATTCGGCGTACCCGGCTGCTCCCGATAGTGAATACGGATGGGAGAAACTGTTCAGTGAACGTTTGTTCCTCGCATATATGAGAAATTATGGACTGGATGTTCGGGTGGCCAGGTTCCATAACATTTTCGGGCCGGAAGGAACATGGACCGGGGGTCGTGAAAAAGCGCCGGCTGCTATTTGCCGCAAGGTTGCCGAGGCAGATGATGAAGGAGAGATCGAAATCTGGGGAGATGGTAAACAAACCCGGTCATTCCTTTACGTTGATGAATGCGTTGAGGGTGTCATACGGATGATGAAGTCGAATTTCGTCGGACCCGTCAACATTGGCTCCGAAGAGATGGTGACCATCAACCAGCTGGCTGAATACGCCATGCAAATTGCTGGAAAGAAGCTGAGGTTAAAGCATATCGAAGGCCCGACTGGTGTCCGCGGAAGAAACTCGGACAATGCATTAATCCGGCAGAAGCTTGATTGGGCTCCGTCAGCGAGTTTGCGGAGTGGTTTAGCCACCACATATCAATGGATAGCCCGACAGGTACACGAAGCAAAACTCACCGTGTAGTGGTGGAGCATTCTTCCCAGAGGCGCCAACAAGGAACACCATTGAAGAATGTTCTTCTTCTTGCACAAACGCCGCCGCCATTCCACGGTCAGGCGATAATGCAAGGATATCTCGTCGACGCGGCCTGGTCGTGGTGCGGGAAGAAGCACATCAGATTGGCATACTCTGAAACGATCGGCGATGTTGGGCGGTTTTCGTTGCGCAAGGTGTTGCACCTGTTCAGCGTTGTTCTGGCAGTGTGGCGTGAACGTGTGAATTCTCCGATTGATATTCTGTATTACCCCCCGGCCGGCCCCCATCGTATCCCATTCTATCGTGACCTTCTGACACTTGTTCTCATTCGCTGGTGTGCACGGCGACTGGTTCTCCATTTTCATGCCGGCGGATTCGATCAACTGGAACATATGATTTCGCCATGGATGCGGCGTATGGCCATCCGTGCCTACGGTAATTCGGACGCGGCGGTTGTTCTTCTCCCGTCGCTACGCAACGAAGTCAATTGGATTTCACCGAAACGCATCGAGGTCGTCCCAAACGGAATTGAAGATGCTTCACGTCTTGTGACCCGGCAGGTTGGATCAGGTGTTCCACGAATTCTCTCCGTCGGATCGATGAGTGAAGCGAAAGGGATCTTTGTCACCCTCGAAGCATGCCGTATCCTGCGGGAGCAGGGGAGTGAATTTGTTTTTGTGGCAATCGGGGACTTTGTTGATGAGACGACAAGGACAAAGGTGACTGCGGTTATCCGGGAATCCGGACTTGACAGCTGTGTCGTTCTTGCAGGGACAAAATCCAGCAATGAGAAATGGCAGGAATATGCCAATGCCGATGTGTTCTGTTTTCCTTCGTATGAAACTGAAGGCCAACCTGTTGTCCTTCTTGAGGCAATGCAATTCTCGCTTGCAATTGTAGCAACGCGATGGAGGGCAATTCCCGATCTTATTGAGGATGGAAAAGAGGGTATTCTCATTCCCCCCGAGGATCCCGTTGCGCTTGCAGAGAAGCTGAAAGTATTGCTCTCCAGCCCCGATACTCGAAGGCAAATGGGCTCGACCGCGCGCAAGAAGTTTCTTGCGGAATTCACTCTGGAAGAGCATCTGAACAAGATGGAACGTGTTTTCCATTCCGCTGCAGAGGGAATGTGAGCGGATCCTTGAAGAACCCGTTTCTCCAATCCAATCTTTCCATAAAACTGCTTGCGAAGGATACTGCTTTCTATGGCGTCATTTCCGGTTTGACCCGTTTGTCAACCTTCATCCTCGTTCCACTTCTCACATATTCGCTTTCACAAACCGAATTCGCAGTTGTTGATACGCTGCTGATGTTTTCCACAGCGGGTCTCGTGCTGGGAAATGCCGGCATGGACGCCGCGCTCATGTTCCATTATTTCCACGTACCGGAATCACAGCGGAACACATACGTCGCCACCGGGCTCTGGATTCGTCTTCTGCTCGGGGTTCTCGCAATGCTGATCGGCATTTCTCTCGCAAACCCCATCGACAATCTTGTGTTCGGTACACAGAATCTTTCATTCTGGACAATCCTGGCTTTTCTGCCTGTGCCATTCGCGCTTGTGGTCAGTTATTGCCTCGATATCCTCCGGATCGAACACGAGCGCTGGTGGTTTATGAGCCTTTCGCTCGTCAGAATCACTCTTCTCATCGGTGGTACGTGGTGGATATTATATTTATCGGGTGAGAACAGTGTTGAGACGTTCCTGTTGTTCAGAGTGTTTCCGGAGTTCGTTGTGGCTGCCGGTCTCATTCTTCTGACAGCGCGACGCCATCGGCTGTTTATTTTTGGGGCCAAAGCGGCAAGAGAACTCCTCCGATATGGTGCACCATTCATTCCTGCCACATTTATGCTGTGGGGACTGACGTTTGTGGATCGATGGTATCTCTTTCAGTCGGTCGATTCTTCGCAGGTGGGGGTGTATGCTCTTGCTGTCAAGATTGGTATGGTGCTGACCCTCTTCACAGCAGCAATTCAAATGGCTTTCAATCCGTTTTCGATGGCGGTGAAGGAGGACGAGCGTTCCGGCGCGTTCTATGCGAGGGCGTTCGCACTCACAATGTTCACCGGTGTTGCCGCAGTGGTGATGATCTGCGCGAATCTCCCGTGGATCGTCGGACTCATTGGCGGATCAGATCACTACGCAGGAGCACTTGTTCCGGCGATGATTCTTCTGGTCGGCAATTTGTTTCATACTGCTTTCGTATTCGTGTCAACCGGCGCAAACATCAAACAGAAAACGATGTTCCATGTCTATGCATTTTCGTTCGCACTCCTGACGACTGTCATGTTACTGATGCTGCTGGTTCCACCATGGGGAATTGTTGGTGCGGCCCTCGCAGTGTGTTGCGGGTATATCATTCTTGCAGCCACAACTCTTGTGCTTTCGCATCGGGTACTCCCGATCAAATTTAATATCTTTCAAGTTGGCCTTGGGATTCTCCTTGGGATCGCAGTGAGCATTGGGAGTACAACTCAGCTTACCTCCGGTGATGTCACAAGTATTGTTTTGCACAACGTTATAGGACTGCTGATTATTCCAGTGTTGTTCAGAATAATGGTGAGGAAGGGCGAAGTAGACAAATTGCTTGAGTATATCCGACCGACGGTGGTGAAATAACATGTGCGGGATTGCAGGCATACTGGTAAAACGACCTCACCCCGATCTGAATTCCGGCATCGTTGAGGCAATGATGAAATCGATTCAGCACCGCGGTCCTGATGATTCCGGGGTTGAATGGCAGGGAAATGTCGGCCTCGGCTTCCGCCGTCTGAGCATCATCGATGTATCCCCATCAGGCCACCAGCCCATGTGGGATGACACTCGAACGTTCTGCATTGTCTTCAATGGTGAAGTCTATAACTATCTTGAACTACGTGAAGAGCTGAGGGCAAAAGGCCACCGGTTCCGCTCCGGGTCGGACACGGAAGTAATTCTCGCGTCCTTTAAGGAATGGGGAAAGGAATGTATCCGGCGTTTCAACGGCATGTGGGCGTTTGCGATTCTCGATACGCGCTCCGGCAGTCTCTTCTGTTCGAGGGATCGATTCGGCGTGAAACCGTTTTACTACTACCAGGACAAAAACGTGTTTCTGTTTGCGTCAGAGATCAAAGCTCTCATCGCAACAGGACTTGTAAAGCCAGTGGAAAATGAAGCTCGTGCATTCGAGCTTGTTGCGCTCGGATACATGGATACGTCGGATGAAACACTCTTCCGGGATGTCTCCAGTCTGCAAGGAGCACATTCAATGACCGTGAGTGCGAATGGTTCCATCCTGAAAGAACGCTATTGGTCGGTGCCGGAGACGACAAGTGAACGTGGCGAAGATCTTCCAACAGCGGCACGACGATTCAATGATCTGTTTTTGGATAGTGTGAAGCTTCGCCTTCGATCGGATGTTCCGCTGGCCGTGTTGCTCAGCGGTGGACAGGACTCCTCGGCAATAGTGTGTGTAGTGGACGGATTGCGCAAGGGGGCGTTGAATGCTGTGGAGAAACTCAAGACCGACAAGCTGCATACATATTCCTCGTGCTATGAAGACCCGCGGTTCGATGAACGTGAGTACATTGATGCTGTTGTGCGTCAATGCGATGTTGAGGCGCACTACCTTTTCCCGCAGCAACCCGACCTCGCAACAGATTTGAAGAAACTCACCTGGCACATGGATGAGCCAGTCCATAACTCTAATGCGTTCGCACACTGGACATTAATGAAAGCCATCGGGCAGGAGAAGATACGTGTTTTGCTCAGTGGCCAGGGTGCTGATGAAAGTCTTGCCGGATATGACCGGCTGTTGATCGGTCCGCAATTGCTGGATCTCTTTGATGCAGGCCGCTTCAGTGACCTGAGCGAAGAGAGCCGGCTCATGGGGAGTAAATATGGGTTCTCCAGATCCTACATTGCAGCGCAAGTGATGAAGTCCATGGTGCCGGCTTCCATCTGGCCCGCTCTCAAGGCTGTTGTTGTTGAGAAGGCCCTTGATGTCTATGACTGGTCACGTGTGCAGAGCATGTGGGACTCACACCCGACAAGCTATCGGAGAGGCGACCGTGTTACGCACAGGATGCTCACGGACTTCACACAGAACTCCCTTCCCCGCATTCTTCACTCCGAAGACAGAACCTCCATGGCATTCTCCATTGAGGAGCGATTTCCATTCCTTGACTACCGGCTTGTGGAGTATGCCTTTCAACTTCCGCCGGAGATGAAGCTTTACCGGGGTGAAACAAAGCGGGTACTTCGGCATGCAATGGCCCCCGTTTTGCCGGAGAAGATTCGCAATCGCAGTTCGAAGATTGGTTTCTCCACTCCCACACGCGATTGGACGCGGGCACTGCTCGGGTCGGAATACATCAAGGAGCTTCTGTCTCAGCATAACATCCCCGGTGTGCGGAGGGATAAGATGATGGGTCTCAGCCGTTTCGCGGAAAACAACGCTCTCGGTAACGAGCAGGCAAAGCTGGTGTGGCGCTTCATCGGATATCTTGTCTGGCGCGACGTGTTTGGTGTAGGCGGAGGTTCGACAGCAACGGTGCACTCGTGAAGGTCGAGTTTGTCACAAATATTTGTCCCCACTACCGCGTGAAAGCGTTTGAACTCTTTGCCCGCATGCATGACACTCGATTTCTGTTTTTCTCCGCGGGTGAGCGGGAGAAATACTGGGAAAAGAGAAATACCACATCTCTTGGCAAATTCGTCGGCGGATACCTCCGGGGGTTCACACTTCCTGGAACAACGCTAAGATTTGTTCCCTCGCTCTATGTGCATCTTTTGCAAGACGACTATGATGTTCTTGTTAAATGCATTAACGGCAAGTTACCCCTGCTTCTTTCGTTCCTTGTCGCCCGACTTCGTGGTATTCCTTTTGTCTTGTGGACTGGACTGTGGCACCACCCGGATACGTTGATCCACAAGCTAAGCTATCCTTTCGTACGGGCGATCTACCGGATGTCCGATGCTGTTGTGGTGTATGGGAGTCACGTCGAGAATTATCTTGTCGGGATCGGAGTGCAACGAGAGAAGATCTTTATCGCGTGGCAGGCGGTTGATAATGCTCTCCTCTCCCGGGACGTTGATGATACGGCGGTCGCAGAACTTCGAACGGAGATTGGAGGGGGAGGGAAGAAGGTGATTTTGTATGTCGGGAGACTGGAAGATCACAAAGGAGTTGAATACCTGCTTGAGGCGGTCCGGGAATTTGGGCAGACCGTTCCATCGATCCTTGTTGTCATAGGCACAGGGTCAAAATCCGGCGCATTCGAGGCGATGATTGGTTCGGACATTGCACGGTTCCGGGGGTTTGTATCGAACGATCTTCTGCCCGCATACTACAAGCTTGCCGACGTTCTTGTCCTTCCTTCAATAACCACAAAGGACTTCAAGGAGCCCTGGGGGTTGGTAGTCAATGAAGCAATGAATCAGGGCTGCCCCGTTATTGCAACGGATGCGGTGGGAGCTGCCGTGGGCGGGCTTGTCCGTGATGGAGTAACCGGTGTGGTTGTTCCCGAATGCGACAGCAGGGCAATTGTTCGCGCCTTTGAGACGATCCTCGGGAATGAACGCGTACAAAACCAGATGCGAGTGGATTCTTCTGCTGAAATCAAGAAGTGGACATACGAACGGATGATGAACGGATTTGATGAAGCCATACGATACGCTTCGGGCAAGAGGGGAGTGAAACATTGATTGCTCTAAGACCGCGTCGCCTCACTCAGGAAGCTGACCGGGAAACTGTCCGCCGGATGCTGATGGAGTTCTACGCGCACAAGCCCGCCGCGTATGATCTGATCAACCGGGCACAGGAAGAGTATGATTCGTATGCCACAGTAATAACGGCCGGGTCAACTGAAAAGGGACGCGTGCTCGATTTCGGATCCGGCACATGGCGAAGTCCAAAGACGATTGCAGGGAAGGGCTTTCAGGAGGTTGTTGCATGCGACTTCTTCACGGAAAAAGAGCTCGAAACCTTCCCATCATTCGTTCAAGGTTCACATGTAAGGTTTATCTCATATGACGGGCACCGTCTCCCGTTCCCGGATTCACACTTTGATGTTGTTGCCTCTCTGTGTGTACTGGAGCACGTGATAGACATCGAGCACACTCTTGCAGAATTGCATCGAGTCCTTAAACCGTCCGGTACGTTCGTGATTGTTGGTCCCAATTGGAGCGGTCTGAACAATCCGGTGAGAGGCCTCTACTGCACGCTGGTGAAACGATCCCGGTATTGGCAGTATGAAACCTCTGTTGATGCGATCATCGGTATTCCACGTGTGTTTGCCTGGTATCTTGAAGTCGCCCTGGCAAGAATGCCACATTTTCTGATGATCTATCCAAGATCGGAGGGAGAGAGGATCGTTTTTGAAACAGGCGATGACGACTGCGTCCATCTCTGTCACCCGTTATCCTTTCGCAGATGGTTTCAACAGAAACGCTACAGCATTGTTCGGTATAACAGATTCATCGGACGCAGCACATTCGCCCGGATATTCAACACCCTGTTCCCATCCCTCGCAACGACAAATATCATTGTCGCGAAAAAAGGCGACGAGCATGCAGACAACTGATTTCGGAATTGATTATGTGCCGGAACTATACGACCTTTGTGTGTTCTGTGTTATTATTTTCTATCCACTATTGGAGATCATGGTATGCACGTTCCCTTTCTTGACTTAAAGGCACAATACAAGTCCATTCAACCGGAGATGGATGCCGCCATTGCGGGTGTTCTTTCGGAGACCGCGTTTATTGCCGGAAAATATGCTGATACGTTTGAGAAGAACTTTGCAAAATGGGTCGGAACAAAGCACTGCATCGGCGTTGCGAATGGTACCGATGCAATCGAGATGGCGTTGAAAGCAATGGGTGTTGGTCCGGGCGATGAAGTGATTGTTCCCGCCCATACCTGGATATCAACAGCCGAGGCCGTTACCGCAATCGGTGGCAAAGTGGTGTTCGTCGATACCGATGCACGGTACTACACCATGGATCCTTCAAAAATCGAAGCCCGAATTACGAAGCGGACCAAAGTGATCATACCGGTGCATTTGTATGGCATGCCGGCAGACATGGATGGTGTTATGGCCGTGGCGAAGAAACACGGGTTGAAGGTTCTCGAGGATTGTGCACAGTCTCACGGTGCAACATTCAAGGGAAAGAAAACAGGCACGTTCGGTGATGTTGCCACATTCAGCTTTTATCCCGGCAAGAATCTCGGCGCGTACGGCGACGCGGGCGGCATAGTCACCAATAATGACGCAATTGCCGATGCATGCCGGATGATTGGGAATCATGGTCAGGTGGCGAAACACGCGCATAAAGTCGAAGGCCGTAACAGCCGGCTCGACGGTATTCAAGGCGCCGTTCTGGATGTGAAACTCAAGCACATTGATGTGTGGAATGAACAACGCCGGGGCAATGCCGAAATCTATGGCCGGTACCTGAAAGCAGCAGGAATTGCTGCACCGCCGGTCCCCGATTATGCGAAACATGTGTATCACCTGTTCGTTATCCAGGTGGCCGATCGTGATGGGCTGATGAAGAAACTCCACGATGCGGGGATTGATACCGGCGTGCATTATCCTTCTGCTCTGCACCTGCTGGAGGCCTATAAATATCTTGGTCATAAAGAATCCGATTTCCCGGTCGCAGCCGCGGCGTGCAAGAGAATTATCTCTTTGCCAATGTACCCGGAACTCACAGAAGAGATGATCAAGTACAC
>CAZIHJ010000051.1:0-13283 GCA_964538485.1 uncultured Chitinophagales bacterium
TTGGTCACGATGCGTCCGGTTCGCCCGACACTGTTACTGTGAGCGGTTCCGGCTTCAACCCTGTGCCACAATTGTTCCTGTCACTTTCACCTGACACGATTGCGGCCAAGGATCCGATCAAGCTGAAGTTCTTCAAGTCGGTGAAGCGTGCCAAACCGGGCAAGCCGATTACCATGCCGAACTGGGCCAACCTGTTGGATGAAACAGTTGCACAGGGTGGTTTCGGACCGGGTGCATCCACAGGCGATAGCGCCGGCGGTATGCTTATCGGACAGAGCTACATGTACAAGAAGAACCCGGCTGATCCATTGAAGCCAAAGTGGAGTCCGGTGAAGGATTCTGCGGCGATCTACGGCTGGGTCCGCTTGACGAAGTGGGATTTCAAGAAGAGCATCGGTAAGAGCTACAATGCACTGCAGAAGACTCTTGATGACAAGGGTACGAAGCACACAGGTGCAGCGAAGGGCTTTGATCTGTTCGTCGGTGGCAAGCCGTTCGTGAAACAGCAGACAAAGCTGTTGCCGAAGAAACAAGACAACAAGCTGTATGCAGAACTCGTAGCCCTGAAGTTCAACATCGCTGCCAGCCAGTTGGGTAAGACCCCGGCAGGTTTCGGTGATTTGATCTTCGATGTGGACACGAGTGCATACGATGAGATGTCGATCATGGCAATCTCTGAGAAGGCAGACAGTATGATGACGTACCACACTGGCTACACCAGTGGCGATTATGATGAACTGTATGACGCCGCCTACGCCATCAACCGTGCGTTCCTTGGACCGCTTGATACTGTCAGCTTTATCGCCTCTGCTGATACGTCATTCCCGCTTGGCAAGCTGGTATTGGTTGGCCAGGTAGATCTGTCCACAGTGCCGTACCTGAAGGCGCCGGTACCGTTCGTACCGACGACAATGGCAGCGTCAACATATGAAGTAGAGTCGCTTGAAGATGATTTCGATGACGAGGAGTTTGAGGATGGTGTTCCGGTCGCAGCAAAGCTGTACCAGAACTATCCAAACCCATTCAACCCGACAACGAATATTGCCTTCAGACTGCTCGAAACATCGTCAGTGACGATCAAGATCTACAACATGCTTGGTCAGGAAGTGGCGACGTTGTTGAACGGTGAGGAATTCGACGAAGGCCTGCAGACGCTTGAATTTGCGCCGAACGGTCTTGCATCGGGTGTCTACTTCTACCGGGTTGATGTACAGGGCCTGGATGAAGCAAGCCTCCGTACGGTCGAAACCCGCAAGATGGTGCTGTTGAAGTAACGATGTAGTTGAAGTATTCAATGGTAAACCCCGCTGCGATTAACGCAGCGGGGTTGCCTTTGATTCAAGAATTCCTGATAATTGTGCGTCCACAACCTCTTCTTTGTATTCTGGTCGAAGGAGAGATCAGGGCGCCGGGATATGGGTTTCAGGATATGGAGTTGTTTTGATGCGTTCCCCCTTGTCCCTCCGTCCACGCTAGCCACATCGAGCTCTCGCCAATGTGAGGGTCAAGAGTAACAAAACAATCAAACCATGTTCAACTTTTACAGTAATAGGAGTCACCAATGTTGAAGACATTTGTTTCTATTTGTGCGGCATGTCTGCTTCTCGTCGTTGTTGTTCAAACAAGCAGTGCGCAGTGCACCCAGGCCACAGCCCGTGCGTGGGTTGCTGTTGGTGATGCCGGTGCGGGTCGTGATACACTGTGGTTTGGCCAGGATGCAAATGGCACCTATGGTTTGAACACACCGCTGTGTGAAATTGAGTTACCGCCAGCCCCGCCGACAGGTGTGTTTGATGCGCGTTGGGTGAACATCCCGGGACGCGATGGACTTGACACTCCGGCCGGTTTAGGACAGGGAGTTTCAGAGGACTATCGCCAGTATATCGCCGGTGACATCGATACATTCAAAGTAAAGTTCCAGCCGAGTGATGCGGGTTTCCCGATGACGTTCAGGTGGAGCATTGCAAATATTCTTGCCACATGTGACAGCGCGATTTTTCAGGACGAGTTTGGTGGAATTGTTGTCAAGGCAAGAATGCATGTCGTGGATAACGCCGTTGTGACAAGTTCGGCATTCTCGAGTATGTTGGTAATTCGTTATGGTGCAACGGTGTCAGGTATCAGCCCGACAGGCACTGAATTGCCGACAGAGTTTGCGCTTGAGCAGAACTATCCCAATCCGTTCAACCCGAGCACGACAATCCGTTTCGGTATCGAACAGCTTGCAAAGACCGACGTTGCTGTGTTTGATATTCTCGGCCGCAAGATTGCATCACTTGTTTCGGAAGAGCTTGCTCCTGGTTTTTATAATATCAACTGGGATGGCAGAAACGATCTTGGTGTCGCAGTATCCAGTGGCACATATCTGTTAAGAATGACAGCAGTGAATGAGCAGAATCAGAGCTTCTCTTCCGTGCGCAAGCTTCTTCTTATGAAGTAATTGACGGCTCGATCGTTATAACATGAGAGTACCTTCAGGGGTGTTGGTCACGCAATGGTCATTCTTCGTTCTTGTCGTCTGTGCTCTTGCTGTTTCGGAGGCAAGCGGTCAGGGAAGTTTTTCTCTTCGGTTTATCGGGCGGGACGGAGGAGGCGCGACTGACACCCTGTTATTTGGTCGGGATTCACGGGGAAGCTATTGTATAGATGCCGGGTTCTTTTACGAGGGAACCCGGGCTTTCCAGGAATTCGAGTTGCCACCCGCCCCACCATCGGGTGTGTTCGATATCAGATTTGTCAACCATCGTGCAGGGCTGGGAGGTTGTTCGGTCGCAAACGAACGTGGCAACGGTTTACGGTTTGATATTCGCGGTTCCACTGATGCAGCTCAAATAGATACCTTTTCGGCAAAGTTCCAGGTTGGTGCGGGCCAAATCACTCTTTCGTGGCAGGGAGGGCTGAGTGTGTTCTGCGACAGCATCCGACTCAAAGATCCTTTCGGCGGTGTCATCGCAAACATAGACATGCTCTCGACTCAATCATATCTGGTTGTCAGTCCGGCTATTACACAGATGAACATCATTATGTACAGGGCCCCCGGTGCCACCTTGGTGTCTCCTTCGAATGGAAACACTGTTCCACCTACCGTGACGCTTGTGTGGAATGCTATCGCAGGTGCCACGCGTTACCGGCTGCAGGTCGCGACAGATTCAACGTTCTCTGCGCCTAGTCTTGTATATCACGACTCAACGCTTACGGCAGCATCGCAGCAAGTGAGCGGGCTCAGCTCGCCCACAACGTATTACTGGCGCGTGTCTGCCGGTGCAGATCCGGGATGGGGAGCGTTTTCCGTACGACGTTCATTCCGGACAGGCGCTGTTCCTTCTGCTCCATCTCTTGTTGCCCCCGCAGATGGCGCAACGAACCTTCCAACAACCATTCCGTTCCGATGGACAGTCTCCCCCGAAGCAGGGACTTACCATCTCCAGATTTCAACCGCATCTGATTTTTCATCGCTTGTTGTAAACGACTCCACGATCACAGACAGCTCCACCACGATCTCATCGCTCGGATTCAGCACAACGTACCACTGGCGTGTAGCCGCGCGCAACGGTGTTGGCTCCAGTGCATTCACTCCGGGCAGAAGTTTCACGACCCAACTGCAGCCCCCTCCGGCGCCGGTATTGTCTTCACCCGCCAACGGGCAGACAGGGCAGACAACAACACTGACATTGAGTTGGACCGCAACCGGGGGGTCAGTGACGTACAGAGTTCAGGTTGCAACGGATTCTCTTTTTACCAGTGGCATTGTCGTGGACGACACCACGGTGTCAGCGGCTTCGCGACAGGTGGGACCACTGGCATTTAACACAAAGTATTATTGGAAAGTGACGGCGAAGAACGCGGCCGGCTACGGTCCCTCTTCCGCAACATGGAATTTTACAACGGCCATTGCCGCGCCGAACGTTCCCACCCTCGTATCTCCACCGGATGGCGCACAGAATACCAGTCTTGTTCCTCTCCTGACCTGGAATGCAAGCGCCACGGCGACGAGTTACAGGTTGCAGGTTGCCAGTGATACCGGCTTCACGCAGATTGCCTTTAATGACTCAACACTGACTTCGACAACGCAGGCGGTAGGACCATTGCTTGCCAACGCCACATACTACTGGCGGGTGCGTGCAAAGAATTCAGGCGGAAGCAGCCCATTCACGGCGCGTTTTCGTTTCACCACAACGGCGTCGCCGCCGGTCCCGGAACAGGTCACTCCCGCTGATTCAGCAGTACGGTTGGACCGGCTCGTGACGTTTGGATGGAATACTGTTGCGGGAGCGACAGCGTATCACGTGCAAGTGGCAGCAGACGCGGGCTTTACCAATCTGCTTGTGAACGATTCCACAATCACCGGCGCGACAAAACAGCTTGGTCCGTTTCCGTACGGGGCGCGGTTACTCTGGCGGATTCGCTCGCGCAACACCGCAGGGGCGAGTGAATATTCCGAAACACGTGTATTTACCATTATGCTGCAGCCACCAGCCGGAACGTCGCTCGTGTCGCCGGCAAACAATGCGGTAAACCAAACTGTGAACGCAACGCTTCGATGGCAAGCCGCCTCGCTTGCCGCATGGTACAATGTTGAGATCGCGCTGGATACGCTGATGACCAATCTTTTCCTGAGCGAGACAGAGATTACGGATACAACAAAAGTGTTTCGCATCGCTCCGAACACGGCATATTATTGGAGAGTGCGGGGTCAGAATACCGAAGGCACCTACGGGCCGTTCTCTGTTGTCAGACGGTTCACCACAGGAAACTTTGCCCCTGCAACACCGCTTCCGTTTTATCCTGTAAACAATGATTCGAATGTCAGCCGGACGCCAATGCTGCGATGGGTGGAGAGTCCAGGTGCAATCACATATCGGGCACAGGTGTCGTTTGACAATCTGTTTACTCAGATTATCGCAGATGATTCAACATTGACCGATAACGAATATCAGCCGGGGTTGTTGCTCGCGAACTACACGTATTATTGGCGAGTCCGAGCGCGTGGCACGGCGGGCAACAGCGCGTATTCGCTTATTCAGCGCCTTACCACTGGTACGCTGATCGTAAGTGTTGGAGAAGACCCGATAGTGTCCGCAGAAATTCCGGATGCGTTCACACTGTCTCAGAATTATCCCAATCCGTTTAATCCAAGCACCACACTTCAGTACTCGTTGTCTTCTTCAGCGTTTGTTGGTGTGAAAATATATGACATGCTTGGACAGGAAGTCGCAACACTGGCATATCACGATCATCAGCCCGGGACTTATTCAATTTCCTGGTCGGGTTCTGATGTCAGGGGTCAACAGGTTCCCTCGGGTGTGTACCTGGTCAGGATGACCGCGACAACGAATGCCAATCCTCCGGTTGAGTTCGTTGCAAGCAGAAAAATTATCTTGATGAAGTAGTGACGCGGAGAATGATGTTTGATTCTTATGTAAATCAGGTGAAGATGGCAACGATGTGCATACCATTCATTTCACTCAAGGAGGTACTATGACGCGCTTCTACTGCTTTGTGGTTACTTTGCTGACTCTTCTCGTAACCCATTCTATGATGGCGAGTGAGCAGGACCGTCAGAAATTGGAAATGGAAAAGAGTGCTGATGCCGTCCGGCAGCCGGCCACGATGGGGACCGTTGCCACAATTCAACGGTCTGCGCTGGCTTTTGCCATTGATGAGAATTTTGAAGGCGCGTGGCCTCCGAGCGGTTGGGTCATCAATAACCCCGATGCCGGCGTCACCTGGAATCAGGATCTCTTGCGAAGCGGTTATGGTGTCGGCTCAAAATCGGCATGGATGGACTTCTATAGTTACTCGCCTGCCAGCGCGCAAAAGGACTCACTCCTTTCTCCGGTTGTTACCGGCCTGGCCGCAACAGATTCTCTGATTTTTGACTACGCATACTGTAAATATAGCGCCAGCTTTGGACCCGATACTGTGAATGTGTACATCTCTACAGATGGTGGGGCATCGTTCTCGCTTGTGGAACAACTGAGTGTGGAGGATTCAACAACAACCGCGCATGCATCAGATTGGTTTCCCGCTGCAAACGAATGGGGGACGAAACGGTTTCCATTGCCTGCAGGTGTTGTGGGGAATTCTGTGCAGTTGCTCTTCGAATCCATCAATGATTTCGGCCAGAACTTCCTCCTCGATAATGTCAAGCTTGGTTCGCCCTCGGCGTTGGATATTGGCGCGACATTGCTTATGTCTCCGGGTACGGGAGGTTGCTTTGGGACTAATCAGACAGTCACCATCAGGATTCAGAATCTGGGTGGTTCAACCATTGATTTCGGGACCAACTCCGTCACCGTACATTCTTCTGTCGCAGGTCCGAATCCTCAATCGTTCTCACCTGTGGTGCTTTCCAGTGGAACAATCACTGCGGGTTCCACACAGGATGTTGTCATAACGACAACCTATGATATGTCGGCTGCCGGCACATACACGTTCTCTGCAAACACATCAATGACCGGCGATGGAAACGTAAATAACGATACGATGGCCGCCACGAATCGTACGGTTGTCGGTTCAGTAGCGCTTCCCCAAGCGGTCGACTTTACAGGTTTCACCGGAGCGAATCTCACTGCAGTTTTCCCGAATTGGAAGGAACAAGCCGGAGTAAGCCCTACAGGCACAACATCAAGTTGGCTAAGCCAAACAGGCCTGGGATCAGTAGGAAACATCACTGCCCGTATTAATCTGTACACAACCACAAGAAATGAATGGATCATGGGTCCGAAGGTTGTTCCTCTGGTGGGTACAAACCTTACCTTCAAGGCCGCGGTGACAAATTGGAACTCCACCACGGCCCCTGATAGCATGGACAATGATGACAAAGTCCGTGTAATGGTCTCGACTGATTGCGGCGGGACATGGACCTCGATTTATCAGATGGACTCAACATCGAATCTGACAACCACTCTGACGCAGCAGACCGTTCCTCTTGGGGCGTATGCCGGGACACCGATTATCCTCGCATTCTATGCCACCGACGGTCCAGTCAATGATCCGGCGGATTATGATTTCCATATTGATGACATCCAGATTGGCGATGCATTGGCCGATGATATCGGTGCGACTGTTATTGCAGAAGATGCAGGCCCGGCTCCGGCCGAAGCCATCGCGCCAACTCAAATGTCCCGCAGTGGCAATGCAGTGACGCTCTCAATGAAGGGGAGACCGGAAAAGGTCTTTGCCGATGGTGGAGCGGTGAGTTTTGACGTTGTGGTAAAGAACTTTGGAACGGCGAGTCAGGCAACATATGCTGTCGCATGGGTGATTGATGGAGTGGGCCAGACTCCGGTCGCGAATACCGAAGCGCTCGATCCCGCTGATGAAGATACGCTCACGCTTGTCTGGGGGGCACCGACAGCAGGAGATCATACGGTGCGGGCGTGGACTGTTTTGGGTTCAGATGGAAATGCGGCCAATGATTCATCCAACACTGTGTCTTTTGAAGTGCTGGGCGCCAACGTGGTGTTCCGCGAAATATTCAATGACACTACCGGTGGCGTATTCCCGCCGGCAGGATGGGATACTGTGAACGTCGACGGTGGCGGACTTGTTGCTCCCTGGTATCAGGGCTACGCAAACGTGTTTGCCCCGAAGGAAGGTCCCGGAAAAGCGGCTGATAATTTCAATGCAGCAAACGGGTTCTATATCGATGACTATCTGATTACGCCTTCAGTTGGAGGACCTGCGGAAGGTGCCCGGTACGTTGCGTTCCGTTATTTGATGTACGATGGAGGACCTTCAGGTGGGAGCTCGGACTATTTTGCGGTGGACGATGTCCGTATTCTTGCGGGATCGGGACCAGCGGAGGGAACTGTCGATACTCTCGTGTTCTTTGCGCAGTCGAATCCATCAATCTATCCCGACTCAATGGAGATCCGTGTTTCGTTGACGGGTACGAACCCCGGCGACTTCACAACGCTGCTCGACTATATCAATGTACCAAAGGGTGCCTGGACGAAGTTCTCGTATCCGTTACCTCCTGCGGGAGGTTCAGTAAGCACCAACGTTGTGACGGGCTGGAACATCGTTTCGAATCCGGTAACAACGGTGGACGATTCGGTGCTTCAGTTGTTCCCGACCTCGTTGTTTGAGTACGGCTTCAGGTTTGTGTCAGGTACGGGCTATGACCCGGAATATGAAATGGCAAACGGAGTCGGATACTGGGCGAAGTTCCCCGGTGCTACCAGCGTGTCGTTCAGCGGCACAGCTATTACTGAAGACTCGATTGATGTTGTAGCGGGCTGGAATCTGATCGGGTCCATTTCCATCTCCGTAGATACGGCGGACATCACGTTCCATCCTCCCAGCATAATGCTCAACAAGAGCTTTTATAGCTTCCCGTATGGAACGGGGGATCCAATTCTCGTTGCCGGTAAGGGATACTGGGTAAAAACATCCGGAGCCGGGAAAATCCGTCTGGCGGCCGGTCCTTCGCCTGCCGGGAAACCTGCAACGGTGAGCGCACCGTCACCACTGGGTTCATTGAATGAACTGACGATACGCGATGCATCAGGCAATGTACAGACACTCCGGTTCGGTCCGAGTGAAACCATCGATGTAACACAGTACGAACTTCCCCCACTGCCGCCTGCAGGTGCATTTGACGCACGGTTTGAATCTGTCGCCGGCGGTTATGCGGTGCAGGTGCATGGTCAGGAAACTGGCGGCACATTCCCGATTGCAATTCAGTCAAGCGCCTACCCTCTATCGGTGGAGTGGAATATTGCAAGTGGAATCTACGAGCTTTCAGATGCCACGGGGAGCCGTTCGATCACGGGCACGGGTCGTCTTGAAATCAGTAACAGCGCAATCAGCCGTATTGTATTGAAACTGACGGGAACTGATGAACTCCCGACCAGCTTTGCGTTGTTGCAGAACTACCCGAATCCGTTCAATCCCTCCACAACAATAAAGTTCGCAATTCCGGTGGAGAGCAGGGTGACTGTCGAGATTTATAATGCGCTTGGTCAGCGCGTACAAGTCCTGGTCAATGATGCCCGCAAGGCCGGCTATCATGAAGTGGAGTGGAACGGCACAGGAGATCAAGGTCAACTCCTGGGCAGTGGCGTATACTTCTTGCGGTTTGCAGCAACCGGTTCCGATGGCCGGAACTTCGATCAAAGCAGCAAGCTGATGCTTTTGAAGTAAGTTGAATGTGTGGATATCTTCGCGCCTTATCCGGCGTGAAGATATCCAACAGGTTCTTTCTGGAAAACATAAATCACTACTCACTACACCAACAATCAACAGGAGAGATATATCATGGTAAAGAGAGTCTCCGTTTTGATGTGCCTGCTGGTATTTGTCGCGGCGATCGGCACGGGAGGATCGAACTCACAAAAGGTTCGCCCGTTATTGATTGACGATATAGTTACCAAGCAGAATGCTCCACCGCCACCGCCTGCGGCGTTGGCAAAAAACCCGGCTCCAATCGTCACCGGGTCGATCACATGGCAGACAGTTACGACCATGACAAATGCGTATGGTCCGCTATCAAACTCCATTTCACCCGTGTCGTACGATCCGGCAACGAACGCATTTGTTATCGTAAACCGGGGCGACGCAAGTTCTTATGCTAATTCGAGCGGTGAGTTGTGGTTCAGTCTCTCGACAAACGCGGGTTCGACCTGGACGCCAAATGTCAGCTCACTCAACGGCGGTACCATGCTTGCACGATACCCCAGCGGTGCAATTGCCAACGAAACCAACAGTGCAAACATGGCAGATGCGTTGGTATCATACTCTGCTCCGTTGCTCGTAGCGGGGACGTTCGGCGGTATTGTCTATGGAGCCAGCATCCTTGATCCGGGTTCTGCAGGACCAGCCGAAATTGAAGAATCCGGTGATAGCACCTACTTCAGCAATACACTGATCTGGACTGCACCCGGAGCAGGCGGAAATCACATTTACTGGGCAACACTTCATGATGACCCGACCGACCAGTTCAGACTCTGGAGAACAAACTCCGGTTATACTCCGGTTACTTCATCCTTGCCACCACAGTGGGGCGTAAGTCCACCCGCAGACGTACGTGCATGGTTGTATGATGCAACGTATGCCAATGGTAAGAGCTATGTCGGTGGATTGAACAGCTTCAGTACGGATCCGGGTGATGTCCTGAATATCGGATATTGTGTTTCGACGAATCAAGGAGCCACATGGGGTACATGGGTCTATCCAGGATCAGGCGACAATAGTGACTGGCGCTCGATTCCGGGTATCGCCGGAACAATCTATGATGATTTCTATGATTACTCCGGTAACTTCATCAATACCAAGAATATCAAGATGCTGGTCGATGCAAACGGTCGCGTTCATTTCTTTGCAGTTCTCATTGATACAGAGACCGGAGCACTAGCGGTTGTTGAAATGTATGAGACAGCGTCCGGGTGGTCAGCAAAGATCATTCAGTCTGATATGAAAGAGAGCACCAGCTACGCGTATGGTGCAGTTAATCAAACCGGTTCGCAACTGACAGCGACAATCAGTCCTGATGGCAATGTTATGGCCTGCTTGTGGCTGGATGCTGATGTTCAGGGTAATGACCGGACTGAGATTTGGGGTTCATATCGAAGAGTTCTCGGTAACTGGACTACACCTGCAAACCTTACCGAAACGCCGACTGATGCAGAGTTAGGATTCCATGTTGCCGGAACCATGAAGGATAATGGCGGTGGCAGCTACTCTGTAATGATGATGCGTATGTATGAAACCGGAGTTTCCACGTATCCGCCGAGTGACTTGAACAATACCACCATCTATGGCGGCACGTGGAATTTTACGTCTGTTCAGTTGTTGAAGGACATCGAAATGACGTCTGCTTCGCTTACTCCTGCGAACCCGTCGTTTGGTGCCCCGATCACCGTGAACGCGTTCATCCAGAATCTTGGCTCCGAAGCGGATCCTGCGTCGGTGTCTTTGACATATAAGGTTGGTTCGGCCCCGACCAGCGAATTCGACGGAGTCAACCAGTCCTTCTCTCCCACCTGGGTCGACCACGGTGCAGCCGTGTCATTCACTACCACGCATACTCCGCCGACAGGTGGTCCCGTAACGATTTACGTCAGAGCTTTCTACACCGGCGATCTTGACGGATCAAACGACCAGATTTCCTCGCAGACGGTTGTCCAGACGATCAACGATATTGCCGGCGCCTCGTTTGATGATCCACTCAGCACAGGTTCAGTGAAAGAGAATACAGCGTTCACACCAAAAGCATCCTTCTCAAATCCCGGTTCGGCAGGTCAGTCGGGGGTGAGTGTGAAGTATGAAATCGTGGGTAGTGCCTACTCGAACACCAAGGTCATTGCTGCAATTGCTTCAGACGAGACCTTGCAAGTGACGTTTGACCCGGTTGTTGGTGGCCTTGCGGCAGGAGCATATACACTCAGGGCGATCTCCATGCTGGGTGGCGATCAGTATACAGTAAACGACACGGTGACCGGCGTTCTTTATGTTAAGCCGATCATATCGGCGTTGCCGTATGTTGAAACATTTGAAGATCCTGCGCCAGAAGCTGTCGGTGGTGCGGGATGGCATGCCGGTACGTTCAATCCACGTGACATACTTGGCGGTGATCCTGTGCCGTCAACTGTAATTGACTGGGTGATTGGTACACCTGCGAAGAACCACATCTCAGGTGCACACAGCGGTACGAAGTGCTATGTTACCAAGACGACCGGTAACTATACAACGAATACCGAGACCTTTATCCAAGGTCCGATCTTCGATCTGACGTCAGTGAGTGGCGACGTGATTCTTGAATTCTGGCACAACATGCGTGTTGAACCGGAATGGGATGGTTGCGCTCTTGAAATGTCGATTGACGGCGGCTCCACATGGAATCGTGTTGATCCCACTGAAGGAACGGGTGTGAACTTCACCACATCCAGTAGCTTCAATTGGTACCAGAATGACTCAGTTGATATCGGTTACCTTGACCCACCGACATGGTGCGACTCCACACGGAATTTTGCCGGCCATGATAACGGATGGATCAAATCACACACCCGGTTCACAACGCTTGCCGGACAAAGTGATGTGAGATTCCGTTGGCACTTCAGCGCTGACGATGCAGTTGTGGACGAGGGATGGGCAGTCGACGATGTTACACTGCGCGCCGCTGCTACGACAGTCGGCGTCGGTATCAGCACAGGTTGGAATATGATCTCCAATCCGGTTGATCGCGCAGCCGGTCAGGATTCCGTAACGCAGTTGTATCCCACATCATCGTTCCCGTACGTGTTTGGATTCGGAACAGGCGGATATGCTCAAACAGCAGTCATGGCGAATGGTCCCGGCTTCTGGGGCAAATTCCCCGCTGGTTTGACGAACAACATCAGCGGTGATGCGATCCCGGTTGGTATTTCGTATGTGTCAGCCGGCTGGAATATGATTGGTTCGATCTCCACTACCATTGACACTGCGCTTGTAAGCACTTTCCCTGAGGGTATCCGCTCATCGGCATCGTATTTCGGCTACTCGGGTGGTTACAGCCCTGCAACGACGATCGAGCCAGGCAAGGCCTATTGGGTGAAGGCAAGCCAGGCCGGTGCGTTTTATATGGGCGCGGCAGCACCAGCAGGACCAATGGCCAAGGCACAGTCCACCGAGGTCAGTCCTCTTGCTGCAATGAACTCCCTTGTTATTGCTGATGCAGAGGGTAACTCAACGACGCTGTATTTTGGTTCTACAGAAGATGCGTTGTTCCCTGTCTCCATGTATGAGTTGCCGCCAGCTCCGCCGGTGGGTGCATTCGATGCACGTTTTGAATCCGGAATGATGGTTGAAGCTCATGCAAAGCAGGTTTCCCAGGCGACTGAAATGCCTGTTCGCATCCAGTCGGTTGCCTATCCGGTGACATTGACATGGAACGTCGTTAATGGTTCAGTGTATGAGATCTCTGCTGTTGCCGCCGAAGGGCGTAGGGTTTCCGGCAAGGGCAGCATCACTCTTACCAATAGCGCAGCAGACCGCGTTGTGATCAGACTGATTGAAGGTGCCGGTATTCCTGCAGAGTTTGCACTCTTGCAGAACTATCCGAACCCCTTCAACCCGTCTACGAACATCAGATTTGCACTTCCTGCAGCGAGCAAGGTGAATGTCGAAATCTATAACCTTCTCGGCCAGCGCGTCCGCACACTCGTGAGCGATATCCTTCCCGAAGGATACCACACAATTGAGTGGAATGGAACAGGCGCTACAGGACAATTGATGGGTAGCGGTGTGTACTTCGTCAGGTTCTCCGCCAGCGAAAACAGCGGCAGAAGCTTCAGCGATGT
>CAZIHJ010000051.1:13383-22928 GCA_964538485.1 uncultured Chitinophagales bacterium
CTGTTCCCGCCTTCCGGTTGGTCTCTCATCAATCCCGATTTCGGTTCGATAACGTGGGACCGTACCACGGCAGCAAGCGGGTACGGGCGCGGGACGGGTTCAGTCTGGATGAACTTCTACGCCTACGAATTCGACAGGGGAGACGTGGATGTGATCCAGACGCCTCCGTTGGTTGGATTGACTCTTGCCGACTCTCTCTTCTTTGACTACGCGTACGCAGAGTATGATGATCTCTCGTTCGGGCCTGATAGTCTGTTCGTTCTTATCTCAACAAATGGTGGCGTGTCATTCGATACGGTCTTTGCTGACGGCGATGCGACGCTGGCTACCGCCCCGGCAACCAGCCAATCATTTCTCCCGGATCCAACCGAATGGCAGACTTGCCGCGTGGGATTACCCGGCACGGTTGTAGGTTCAGCAGTCATCATTGCCTTTGTCGGCATCAATGGATATGGCAACAATCTTTACCTTGACAATGTGTTTGTCGGAGTTCTTCCGGCAATTGATCTTCAGGCAGTAGATGTGCTTTCGCCAGCTGAAGGGTCGAAGCAGCGGGGTACGGTTTCTCCAAGCGCAGTATTTCGTAACGCGGGTACGGCAGATCAGACAAGTGTTCCTATTCGTTTTCAGATCCTCAATCCTGCCAACAGTATTATTTACAACAACACTTCCACAGTTTCGTCTTTCTCTGCAGGAAGCATTGACACGGCGGAGTTCCCTGATTTCCTTATGCCGGGCACACCTGGTGTATATACTGTCCGCGCAATTGTTGGAATGCCCGGAGATGAATACACCGGTAATGATACCGTCGTCACCACATTTTATCGACCGGTTGACCTTTCAGGCACCTTGACTGTCGGGAGCGGCGGTCAGATCCCGACACTCAGGGCTGCGATTGATTCGCTCAACAGAAACGATGTCGGCGGTCCATTGACGTTGCAACTCATCAGTAACACATATATCGAATCATCGCCTTTGACCATTCAACAGCTTGATGGCGCAAGCCCGACTGCAACAGTAACCATTCGTCCGGCTCCAGGGGTCTCACCGACCATTTATGTAGAGGGAACCGAAGAAGAGCCATATGCAATTGGTTTGATTGGTACCAAGTACATAACGTTTGATGGCACCGGGAGTTCGTTTGCATCGGCCGCGGGAGGTATGACTATTATTGCCGAAGGTGATTACGGTACGACAGGAATCTACATAGCCGGGGTTCCCGGCGCATCATCAGGCAATGTTACAATACAGGATATCTCCATCCGGACCGCTGCCGACTCTCTGACCTCAAGCTCCGGGTATTACGGCATTTTTATTAATGGAGTGAGTTCAGCGCAGAAGGACAGCAATGTCATCATTTCCGGATGCGATATCACTCTTCACGGACAGGCTGGCATCGCGAGCCAAAACGTGCATGGACTTGTTATTGAGAATACCATCGTCCATGATTGGGTACAGCGTTCGGGCTTCGCCGACCTGCGCGGTATATGGCTCGGGCTGGGAACAACGCAGGCAGCTGTTCAGGGGAATGTTATCCGGAATATCCGCACGCACGTCAACGGTTGGTGGGCCTTCGGCATTCAGAATGGGGGAGGAGCAAACTCCGGCTTGCTGTGCGCGAATAATATGATCACCGGTGTTGGTTCTTCGGGAGCCGGGGGCGATCAGAATATCACCGCGGGGATCATCAGCACCAGTATTTTCAATGCACAAGACAAATATCTTTTCAACTCTGTTTCCTTGTACGGTACAGATTCATCATCGTCATCTGCAAGTCGCATTTCTGGATTTGAGTTTACCTCAACGCCTCCGGCAGAAATGCGGTTGGGCAATAATATCGTCAGCAATACGTGGGCGCTGGCTGGTTCCGGTACCAATAACAAGGCCTATGGTGTCTACTATCCGGCTGCAACCTGGCTTGCCTCCGATACATCGAATCACAATGATTGGTACACGCCCGGCGGTGCAGGGTCAGTGGGTTTCTTTAACGGTGCAAACAGACTCACGCTCGCCAATTGGCAATCGGCCACCACACAGGATGGCGCCAGCATCTCGTCCGATCCTCTGTTTGTTGATGGAAACAACTTGCACATCAGTGTCGGTTCATCACCTGTCAGCAATGCCGGTACTTCCATTGCTCTGGTCGCGGCCGACATAGATGGAGATGCGCGCTCCGGGGTGCCGGACATCGGCGCGGATGAGTTCAGCAGCAGCCACGTTACCGTGAGTGTGCCGACGAGTCCCGGATGGAATATGATCTCCAATCCCGTTGTGCGGACGGCGGGAAATGATTCAGTCCGGCAATTGTACTTGAATGCTGTTTTTCCGTACGCGTTTGGTTTTCAGAATCCGGCAGGATATCAGCAAAGCCCGACATTACAAAGTGGTTTTGGTTATTGGGAAAAATTTAACATTGCGGAGATCAACTATATCGGCGGAGATCTCCTCCTGGAAGATACCGTGAATGTTCAAATCGGCTGGAACATGATCGGCTCTATTTCTACGATCGCAGACACCGGTGCGATCATCAGCATCCCTCCGGGAATCCGCGCTTCACAGTGGTTTGGGTACAACGGTGGTTACTTCCCGGCCGATAGCTTGCGCCCGGGATGCGGCTATTGGGTAAAGGCTAACGCGGCGGGACTATTTATTCTGAATCCTTCACCGTAAGAACTGCAGACGCAAACAGGACGATCACCTGTATCTATCCTCGTATTATTACGGGGGGAAAATACCGTAGGAACTACAGTTGTACCTGTGCAAGGTGCGAACTACATTGTTGTGTCCGTAAAGTCCCCTTTTTCACTCGTGGAGGAAACATGAGATTCAATGGTATTGTGATTATCTCCCTTTTTCTCATTTGCGCTTCTATAGTGAGCGCCCAATCGATTGTGTCGCCGGGAAAGATCGTTGAAGATCCTTTGGTCTCGGGTTATCCTGATACACCGGATAACGATGCAACCATAGTACAACCGCGCATTGGAGGTGAGGCGCTTCCGCCATTGACAGGCACAAGAACCGTTGGCGGAGGAGGAGACTTTCCGACATTGGCGGCAGCGATGAAGGCCCTTGTGGATAGCGGCGTGGGGTCTGGTGGGGTGACGTTCCTCGTAACGCCGGGAATTTATGCTGAGCGTTGTACACTCAATCCTGTTACCGGTGCGAGTCTCTCCAACCCGGTTACATTCGTGAACAACGGAGGTGCCGTCACTGTCAAGCATACAGGTGGGGCCGCGACAAACGATGCTATGATAACATTGAACGGCTGCGACTTCGTGACATTTGATGGAATTGACATTGAAGACAATGGTACATCGGCATCCGATCGGGTGGAGTATGGATATCTGATAAGAACTTTGAACAACGCCGGAGCCGACGGCGCAACCAACAATACTATAACGAATTGCTCGATTCTCCTGGGTGGTGGGGGAACAGTACCTGGTTTTTCCCACGGCGTACTGATATCAAACACAACAACAGCAACAGCGGGCAACCACAACAACGCCATTCGCGATATCACTGTTGATCGTTCCGATCGCGGTGTCGGTGTTTTTGGGCAGAATAACGCCGGGGTCATTACCGCTCCCGATACTAATACCGAAGTAAGCGGGTGTATCCTCGGTGCGACTGTTGCTCTTGGTAATGCGCTCACGGGCACCAGCGGCTCCGCTATTGCCATTATCCTTAGTGCGAATACCGGTGTCAAAGTTTTTAATAATCATGTGCGCGCTCTTCGGGCGACCAGTACCACCGGTACCGGAGCATCGACAGGTATTGTCACACAGAATACATCGGGTGTGGTGTATAACAATAGAATCAGTGAAGTATTTCATGCCAACACCACCAGTACCTCTGTTCGACCGATCGGTATTCAAACGGGTGCAATCAGCGGTGGTACCATGACGTTCTATAATAATTTTATCAGCGGAATCTACAGCGGGTACACCGGGCCGCCTTCGGCAACCGTGAACTCGTTCGGCATCCGCTCTACGAATTTTGCAGGTGGCGGAGGCGCGAATGAGTTCTACAACAACACGATACTGGTCCTTGATCCTTCATTAGCTGCAGTGCCGTATTCATCTTCAGCATTTGGTTCTTTCGCCGGTGCCGTACCAATGGTTACGAGGAACAATGTTCTCGCTAATTTCAATCTCGGTACATCGCCCCCATCAGCTCATACCGCGATTTGGGATGCAAATACCACGGCCGGGTTTCTGACAAGTAACAATAATGATCTGGTTGGCTTTCCGATCGGTCTGAATGGTACGGCCACGTACTCTGATTTTCTCGCAGACTGGCAGACCAATAATCCCGGTCTGGATGGATCTTCGACGGACGAGGCCCCGAACTTTATTGACCCTTTGGTAATTCCCAATAATCTCCATATTGACACAGGCTTTCCAACCGCATTGGATGGCGGTGCCCTTCCAATAGCGGGCATCACAACAGACTTTGACGGCGATCCACGCGATGCCATTTCGCCGGACATGGGCGCGGACGAATTTACCATCCCGGTGGCAAAGGATATCAGGGTTCTGAGCGTTGCTCCCACGCCTAGTTATCCGTCGTTGGGTGGTACGGTTACCGTTGTCGCTACTATCATCAATCAAGGAACGGAGCCCAACCCGGCCTCAGTTCCAGTAACCTATAAGGCAGGTTCCGCTCCAACCAGCGCCGGTGATGGTACGGCGGAGACGTTCAGTCCGTCGTGGATAGGAAATACGGCGACAGTTACATTCGCCGTCCCCTACAGCACCACCGTGCCGAAGAATCTTACTATTTACGCCAAGGCATTTTATCCTGGGGACCTCGTCCCGGGGAATGACGGAAGTTCGGGGAGCGTCTACGTCCTCCCAGATACAGACTATGTGATGCTTGCCCTCGCCCAGATCAATGGGATTTATATTCCGTTCGGACCAGGAATTGCCCAGACACCAGGGACTCTCGCACTTCCCAAGGGAGGGAAGGGAACTCCATCGTCGATCACCGGTACTAATGCGCCGGTTGACCCGGCACATGTGACCGTTCCACAAACAAGTCTTGAAATTTCTTTTGCCGACAGAAACTTCGATGATCCGCTCACGCCGCTTGGTGTGATGGAAGGAAACGGGTCGATTGATATACAAACGTGGGTTCAAAACCTTGGCTCCACCTCATCGCCGTATAGCCTGGAGTGGAGTGTTGGCGGGACAGTTAAGACCGCTGTACCGCGCCCCGGACTTGCCGCCCCCGGAGTTGATACCGTGAACCTGAGTGGCATTCCCGCAGAACGCGGAACACTCACGACAGTTGCAAATGTAGTGGTAAACGGTGACTCATTCCCTGCGGATAACTCGATGTCATATGATCGAACACTGGTGTATCCCAGCCCTAATGTCCGGTTGCGATATGATGATGGGGGCATTACCTTCAATACAAGTATCGGATTTGGTGGAGGCATTGCTGTCACGGGTGGTGTACGGTTTACGGCAACACAGGCCATGAAACTGGCAAATGTTGATGCAATTTATACCACTGAAGGAAGCAGCGACTCAATCTGGGTGCAGGTGAGATCAGCCGGTGCGAACGATTCGACTCCAGGTCCGCTGGTGTACATGAAGAAGTTTGGTGGGCCAAACTATCTTTCATCAGTCAGCGACTACTTCACGCTGCCTCTTGGAAATGATGCACCGACATTCAATACGGGAGAATCATTCTGGGTGTCAATCACATTCCCGGACACAAACATTGCCTTCCCTCTCGCTGCTCGTAATATTCCTCCAGCAACCGCCGGTCGGAGTTTCTATTCTCCGGATAGCGGCGTGACATGGTTCCGCCTCATTGTGACAACAGAACGCGCATGGATGCTGCGTGTCGTCGGCATTCCGGTTGATATCAGTACTTCGGTATTGGCGGGATGGAATCTTGTCTCCAATCCGGTGACAACAGCGAATGATTCGATGAAGCAGTTGTTCCCCACGTCATTGTTCTCGTATGGGTTCAAATTCGATCCAGTCACCGGATATCAGCAGGAATATACCTTGGCGAACGGACTTGGATATTGGGCAAAGTTCCCGGGCGCAACTGCAGTGAGTTTTTCCGGTTCAGCCAGAACGAGCGATTCGATTGCCGTGGTTGCCGGTTGGAATCTGATTGGCTCAATCTCCAGTGATGTGGATACTGGTGACGTGACAACAAACCCACCCGGAATTCAGTCTTCCGCGATATTTGGTTATCCCTATTCTCCGCTTCCCGGTGAAGTCAGCCCGGGGAAGGGATACTGGGTGAAGACCAACGCTCCGGGAATGATCTATCTTGCCGAATCTCCGGCGCCTGCGGCGAAGGTCTCAACCACAACACCATTTGAGAGGTTGAACACTTTGACGGTTACTGATGCCACAGGTGCATCCCAGACACTCTATTTTGGAAACGATGCGCAGGGTGATATTCAAGTCAGCCGTTATGAAATGCCGCCGCTGCCTCCGGCGGGCGTATTGGACGCGCGGTTTGAGACTGCTCAGGGTGGATTCATGGTACAGACCTATGCCTCTGAGGCAAAGGGAACTGTGGACTTCCCAATTGCAATTCAATCACATGCGTATCCGTTGACAGTTGCATGGGACGTAAATGATGGCGCCCTGTACGAACTGATCGGCATAGAGGCGGGATTGCGATCTACCATGGCTGGTGAAGGCAATATGATAATCTCACAAACTTCCACCAAGAGGATTGTGGTTCGTCTTGCCGGTGCCGCCGGATTGCCGGGAGAATTCGCTCTTCTTGCGAACTATCCCAATCCGTTCAATCCAAGTACGAGTATCAGGTTCGCACTTCCTGCGGATAGCAGAGTTTCAGTTGAGATCTATAATGTCCTTGGTCAGCGTGTTCGATCCCTCGTCAACGAAACACTCCCGGCTGGTTATCACACGATCGAGTGGAACGGGAGCGGGATCTCTGATCAGATTCTTGGCAGCGGTGTATACTTTGTGAGGTTCTCAGCGGAGAGCCATGACTCAAGGAACTTCTCGGACGTCCGTAAGATCATGATGCTGAAGTAGGATTTGTGGCCCATATCAAAAACTGGGTAATTTGTAGCGATTTCAGTCATCAGAGCGTGAAATCGGAAAATTACCCAGTATTCCTACGAGGTAAAAAACACGTATTCTCTACAGTTGTACTAAATGTTGGGTTGGGCTAACTTTAATTCAAATGTTCCCCATGGTCAGGAAAGAGTCGGTAATTTTACTGTCAGACAATTGATACCAACCCAACACGACCTCGTGTAGCCTGTACCGTCTGACAATCCGGCTTTTCTACTCAACAGCAAAACTTTTATCATTCAAGACATTTGCATACGTGACAAAGAAGTATTCTCCTGAGAGTATTTTGTCGCGTACACTAAAAGGGGTCCGATGTGGTTTGTCACATTGGAAGAAATCAGGCAATGTATAGTCGTATCGGTCAAAGAATGCAATATCTCAAAATAACCCACCACAATTTAACCATGGAGGAGAAATACATGAAGCGTCCCCTTTACTCCATCGGCGTGGCAATCGCGCTATTTGTTCTTGCGTTGACCCAGGCCAATGCTCAGGGATTCGTCGTGCCGCTGACTGTCTCAGATGATACGAACAGTGTCACCTTGAATGTCAGACAGTTGGGATTTGGTGTTCATCCGTCGGCGAATGCTTGTATCGTCAACACGGATAGCTTCTTCACTGGCTATGGCGAGAGCGAATTGCCTCCTGTACCGCCAGTAGGCGCGTTTGATGCACGATTCAAAGACCCAACGTTACCCCCTGTGTCTGCTTGTTTTGGCGAGGGATCCAGGGTTGACTATCGTACTTCTCCAAGTGGTCCTGGTGAGAAGGATACGTTCTATGTTACATTCCAGGACGCCGGGAACTTCCCGGTTCATCTCAACTGGCCGTCAGGATTGGGAGCTAATGCCGTCGAAATGCGTATCGTTGACGCGATCACGATGGGCTCAATCTTCGATGTCGATATGCTCACGTTGACGAACTTCGATGTCAATTCTCCACACGTATCGTTCTTCATTATCATGGAGGCAATCTACACACCTCCGGGTAGTTCACTGTTCACGAGCTTTACTCCGGCACAGATTTTCAATGAAGACCTCCTGAAACCGGGGAAGAGCCAGAAACCTGCGAAGCGTGTGAAACCGGGCAAGCCGATGAATATGCCCAACGTCAGCAATCTGCTGAGTGAACTCGTTGCTCAAGGCGGTTTCCAGCCAGGCACCAGTGAAAGCGATATTGCTGGTGGTGCAGTAATTGGCATCAGCTATATGGAGAATGTTGGTGGGAAGTTCAAACCGAGAAAAGATTCAGCGGCAGTACGCGCTTGGGTCCGTCTCACCAAATGGGATGCAGGAAAGAATATTGGAAAGAGCTACAATGCCCTGCAAAAGACCTTGCGCAATAAGACATTCTTGCACGATGCAGGTCTACCGCGTGGTTTCGACTCCACGGGCCTTCCTGGTGCAGTGAAACGTAAACGCATGGTGAAACAGGCGACGAAGCTTGACGCAAAGAAGACTCCAAACAGGCTCTTCCCGGAACTGGTAGCGTTGAAGGTCAATATTGCGGCAAGTCAGCTCGGAAAAACACCGGCGGGATTTGGCGAATTGATTTTTGATCGCAATACCAGTCCGTATGATGAGATGTCTGTGAATGAGATTTCGGCACTTGCAGATACCATGATGACTTACTGGGAACTGTATGACGGCGGACCAACATATGCTGCCTACGACAGTCTCTACAGCGCTGTTCTTGGTATTAATGCCGCCTTCTCGGTTGCCGGTCTTGATACTGCCAGCTGGCAGAACAATCCAAATCTCGATTCCGCCAAGCTTGTGTTGAATGGCGTTATCGACGAAGCGACTGTTTCGTACTTGAAGTTGCCGACACCATTTGTCCCGACGGTGATCACGCCGACATCAATTCTGAACGACGCTCCGGAGGATTTCGAGGATGGCGATTATGATGATGAGTCGCTCTCACCGACAGCAGTGAAGCTGTTCCAGAACTTCCCGAATCCGTTCAACCCGGCAACAACCATTGCATTCCACCTTGTGGGCGATGCTGCGGTGACGGTTGACGTGTACAATACGCTTGGTCAGCATATTGGTACGCTGTTGAACAACGAGGAGTTTGAGAGCGGCGTGCAAACAGTGGAATTCGACGCGAGCGAACTCGCATCCGGCGTCTACTTCTATCGTGTTACCGGCGAGAACCTTGAAACAGGCGATCAGATTGCACCGGCAGTTGGCAAGATGTTGTTGTTGAAGTAAACTTCTCAAACGGGGCCGCCGCGCCCGTGGCGGCCTCTTACATCCTACAAACATCCAGGGGGGAGTCGAACATGGGTTACAGGTATGCTCGTCCACCGTAGGAGGTAGTTTCAAGAATGAAAATGGGTAGCGTTGAAATAAATCAATTAATTCACTATGTTCCACATATTCAAAAAGGTTCAACCTTTATGAAAACAATTCTCTCTCTTGCTGCGTTGACCGTTCTCGTGTCAGCAATGGCATTTGCACAGGG
>CAZIHJ010000052.1:0-18474 GCA_964538485.1 uncultured Chitinophagales bacterium
TCATGCGACTAATATTACTTTCTATTCCGTTGTTCTTTGCCGCGGCAACAGCAGTAACGCAGTCCAAAGTCGATCACCTTGTTGAGGAGCTGGAGTTTCTCAGCAGGGGCTCCATCAACAATTGGAAATACAGCACTAGTTTTGCAGGAGACCCGACGAAGCCTGGATTCAATGACGCGGGTTGGACGAACCTGACGCTTGACGAGAAGATCTTCCCTGATTCGTGCTGGTTGAGAAAAGAGATCATTCTACCAGAACGAATGCTCGGCCAGCCGGTGGGAGGACGGATAAAGTTCCTCGTCTCCGTGGATGACTATGGCTACCTCTGGGTCAACGGAGAGGGCAAGGGCCATTTTCCGTGGGATGGCGAATTCGTGCTGACGGAAGATGCAGCACCCGGCCAGAGGTTCCTTGTCGCTATCAAGGCAATTAACACAGGCGGGCCGCTACGCTTGATTCGTGCTGAGATTCAATCGGAGCTTGCTTCGGATTTGCGAGTGATCATTGAGGATTTTGCCTTGGGCCTGCGTGTTGGCCAGAAGCTCCTCAGTTTCGATACCTACCAAACCAACGCCCGTCGCAAGGAAGATCCCGGAACGGACAAATCTCATATGGACAAAGCAGAGAAGCAACGGCTAAGTGAACTTCTTCAATCCGTTGCGCCCATGTTGAATGTTAATGCACTTAAGCGCGGAGATATACCTGCGTTCAAATCGTCGCTGGAGGAAACACGCGGGCGGTTGAAGCCCGTGGCTGACTATGCAAAAAGGTTCACGCTCTTTTTCAATTCCAATGCTCATATCGACGCGGCGTGGTTGTGGCGTAAACAGGAGACTGTTGAAGTGTGCAAGAACACATTTGGCTCTGTCATGAATATGATGAAGGCCAGACCGGATTTCACTTACACGCAAAGTTCCGCCGCGTTTTATGATTGGATGGAACGGTTCTATCCCTCGATCTTTGACCAGATCAAGGCCCGCGTTCAGGAAGGACGCTGGGAAGTTACCGGAGGAATGTGGGTGGAACCCGATTGTAATTTGCCAGGCGGCGAGTCATGGTCGAGACATCTCCTCTATTCAAAACGCTATTTCAGGCAGAAGCTGGGAGTGGATGTGAAGATCGGCTGGAATCCGGATTCCTTCGGTTACAATTGGAATATGCCCCAGTTCTACCGTCAGGCCGGCATCGATGCTTTCATCACACAAAAAATCGGATGGAACGATACGAATGTGTTTCCGCACCGACTGTTTTGGTGGGAGGGACCGGATGGTTCCCGCATCCTTAGCTATTTCCCGTTCGACTACGTGAACACGATTGGTGATCCGTTCCAACTCGTTGACTGGCTGCGACAGTACGAAGCGAACACAGGATTCACCAAAATGCTCATCTTGTTCGGCATCGGCAACCATGGAGGAGGGCCGTCATTGGAGATGCTTGCTCGTATTGACCGTCTTCGCTCGGTGGATATCTTCCCGACAATAGAGCACGGGACAACCGCAACATATCTCCAGTGGATCAAGAGTCACGACATTTCATCGCTGCCGGTATGGAACAGCGAGTTGTACCTCGAATACCACCAGGGAACATTCACGACTCAATCGAGAATGAAGGAGCGGAACAGAAGGAGCGAAGCGCTTCTTACGCAGGCGGAGAAGTTTTCAGCGATAGCATCCATGCATGACCGCCCTTACAACTCCACATCCCTGGAAGCTGCATGGCGCGATGTGCTCTTCAATCAATTCCATGACATCCTTCCCGGTTCAGGTATTCGTGAAGTGTACATTGATGCAAATGAGGACTATGACAAAGCCGCGGCTATCGGTGAGTTTGAGCGTGACAACGCGCTGCAATCAATTGCAGATCGCGTCAATACCTCATCCATGCGCAACGGCACTCCTATTGTTGTCTTTAACCCGGTCGGATGGGAGCGAAGCGACATTGTTACCGTCAAGCTTCCGCGTGGGGAAATGGCAGAGTATTCCGTGGTTGATGTCAACGGCAGGACAATTGCGTCGCAAACAATCGTCCATGGAGCTCTCGATCGCGAGATCATCTTCAGGTCAACGAACGTTCCAGCCCTCGGCTATGCAACCTATGTCTTGAAGAAGGGTGTTGCTCAACGCACCGGACCGAATCTCACAATTGACCGCTCGGGAATCTCCAACGAGTATCTTGCCGTTACGATTGACCCCGATTCGGGTTGGGTGACGGGTGTTCTTGATAAGCGAACAGGAAAGCAAATTCTTGCCGGCGGCGGTAATGTGCTGCAATTGTTGGAAGACAAACCGAATGCATGGGATGCATGGAACATCGGGCTTACAGGATTGAAGTACCCGTCGAAATTCCGGGGTGTCGAAATTGTGGAGAAGGGACCCGTGCGCGTCACCCTTCGCCTTCGGAGCGACTACCTCAAGCCCGGCGAAGTAAAAATGTTTCCAACGGAGGATTTTCCGTCGTCGTTCTTCACACAGGACATCGTACTGTATGCGGGAGGTGACCGCGTGGAGTTTCAGACGAACATTGATTGGTGGGAGGACAAGACGATGGTGAAAGTCGCATTCCCGCTTGCAATTACCGATACAATGGCAACGTATGATATTCCTTTTGGAACGATCCGTCGTTCTACAGGGAGCCGCTCGAGTTGGGAGAAGGCGCAGATCGAGGTTCCTGCCCAGAGCTGGGCGGATGTTTCTTCGGGCGGGATTGGTGTGAGTCTGTTGACACGGTCAAAGTACGGGTTCGACATAAAAGACAATGTCATGCGCCTCTCGTTGTTACGGTCACCGAAATGGCCAGACCCGACGGCGGATCGCGGTAAGCATAATATTGAGTATGCACTCTACCCACATCAACAATCCTGGAAGGAGGCCGGAACGATCCGCAAAGCAATGGAGTACAACCAGCCCCTCATTGCGGTAATGACCGGCGCACACAAAGGAAGTCTCCCGGCATCACAGTCCTTTGTGAAGGTAGAGGAACAGAACATCATTCTCACATCCGTGAAGAAAGAAGAAGATGGAAATGCGTGGGTGGTGCAGTGGTATGAATCGGAAGGAAGAAACACAACTGCAACCGTTGAACTTCCGGCAAAGATCAGGAAAGCTGTCATTTCAAATTTTCTGGAGGAGAATGGAACAGTCGTCAATGCCGCTGGGCGCACACTTATGGTGGAAACCAAAGCGAATGCCGTGATGACTGCGAAAGTCTGGTTTTGAGCATGCGAAAGAAAGCACCGTTGATTACATCGATTGGTGAGCCCGTTACCGATTTTGTTTCCACAAAGAATCAGGTGACGCTCGCCCAATCACCGGGCTTTGTGAGAGTTGGTGGAGGCGAAGCAGCGAATGTTGCTGTTGGGATTGCCAGGTTGGGCACACGCTCTGCTTTTATTGGAAAAGTGGGCAACGACGCGTTTGGCCGGTTCCTCACAGAGGAGCTTGCCCGTCATGGTGTGAATGTTCGTGGTGTTGTTTTCGATCAAGACCACAAGACCCGTCTCGCGTTTGTTTCGCTCACGGCAACCGGTGATCGTGATTTTGAGTTTTGGGAACAACATCCTGCCGGAGAACAACTCAAATACGCGGAAGTCCGGCTGGATTGGATTAGCCGGTCTCGTATCGTTAACATTGGCGCGTTACTCTTGCTAAGGGATCCGTCCCGCTCCACGGCATTCCGCATTGCTGCTGCCGCACGGAAGATGGGGTGCGCGATTGCCTTCGACCCGAATCTGCGTATGGCTCTTTGGAATTCACACAGGGAGGCAAGACGGGTGACAATGAGGATGATAAAAGCCAGCACCATCCTCAGGTTGAATGAAGACGAAGGAAAGTTTCTGGCCGGAAAGTCATCGCTGAATGGAATCGCAAAGGAAATGCGTAAGCTCGGACCTGAACTCGTGGTGATTACCAGAGGGTCCAAGGGTTGCTATTTTCAGACCGCCGGTGCCGAAGGGCTTGTGCCGGGTTTTCATGTCCGAACAATCGATACCACCGGCTGCGGGGATGGATTCTTCGCCGGGTTGCTGCATCAACTTGCCCGCATTCCTGATATCGCCTCCGTCTCCGAGAAGGAGCTGAAGAGCATGTGCAAGTACGCAAATGCTGTTGGCGCGCTCACTTCTCTGAAGCGGGGTGCGGTCCCGGGAATGCCCCGAAACAGCGAAGTCCAAAGGTTGCTCGGCCCGCGCACTCGATAGCAAATCGGCAGATCTCCGGAATCCCGAACCCGCAAGCTGGAATCCAGCACCTCCTGCCCGGTTCCTCCCTCGTTCTGGGGGATAACATCTCACCTCCAACCTCTGTATATTTTCCGTGCACATATTCAGACAGAAACCCTCTTCGCCGGAAGTATCATGAATCGCAAGCCAGTCCGCGTTGCCATTGTTGAAGACGACCCGATCATCCGGGAATGGCTCGCCACGGTTATTGACGCAACGGAGGGGTTTGCCTCCGTTGGTCAGTACGGCGACTCCGAAACGGCTCTCGCGCACTTCAACCGCTATCCTCCCGATGTTGTTCTTATGGATATTATACTCCCCGGGAAGTCGGGCATAGAGGCGACACGTAAACTCAAACAGCAGAATCCGGCAGTTGACGTTGTCATTCTCACGGTGCAGGAGAATGACGATATGGTTTTCCAGGCGTTGTGCGCAGGGGCCTCCGGCTATCTCACCAAGAATATCCCCCCGGAACGACTCATCGAGGCGATTAACGAAGTGCGAAAGGGGGGAGCGCCGATGAGCACAAACATCGCACGGATGGTTGTGGATTCGTTCCGCAGAAATGCAGAATCCCCTCTCTCGCAACGCGAGACGGAAGTCCTTCTTCACCTGTCCAGGGGAAAAAGCTACACAATGATTGCGGAAGAGTTGTTTATCGACGGAGAGACTGTCCGTTCGCACATCAAGAACATCTACAGAAAATTGGAAGTCAACTCCAAGGCCGACGCGATAGCGAAAGCGATGAAAGAGAAGCTGATATGAAGCTCCGTCTGGTCGGCGTCTTCCTTTTCCTTGTTATCCCGGCGCGTCCGGTCCTCGCCGGGTTTGAACTGTTTACTGTGGAGCATGGACTCTCGCACAACCTCATCAACGCGCTCGCGCAGGATAGTACGGGGTATCTCTGGGCCGCAACGCCGGATGGTATCACACGGTATGACGGCTACTCATTCGTACAATACCGGCACGACTATTCAGATACCAATTCACTCCCTGCGAATTTTGTGGGGACAATATTTGTCGACCAGAAGGGAAGAGTGTGGGCCGGAACCTTCAACGGTCTCTGCCGCTTCGAACCCCGTCGAAACGGCTTTGTAAGATACAGGCTGCAGGCGCGCCTGACGGGCGAGATGCCGGAATGCGTTGTGCATGCCATTCATGAGGACTCGGGCAATCGTCTTTGGGTCTCCACCGACCGGGGCTTGTTCGTTGTGGATGAGGAAAAGATGGAGATGGTTCTTCCGCACCTGCCGGACAGCACCCGCATGTTTCTGGACAAGACCGCAGTCGCATCCTTTGCGTCTGATCCCGACCCGGGCAGCAGATCCATCTGGATGGGGACGGCGGTGGCCGGACTCATTCGGCTTGATACAGAAAATGGGTCAGTCAGCCGCATTGACGCTTCCAGAATGGGACTCCAGCCCGGGGATGTCGTCAGGTCAATGGTCAATGGGACTTCCGCCGACGGCAGGAGAGTGTTGTGGGCTTTGATCTCGAACATGGGAGTTGTTGAAATTATTCTGAATGGAAGTGATGCCGACAAGGCGGAAGTACGGCCGGTCAGGTTTCCGGATTTGCACCTCCCGGCTGCAGAATTCTGGACGCTTATGCGAGATTCCCGCGGCTTACTATGGATAGGCACGAGGGGGGGTGGGGTTCTGGAAATCACAGCATCTGAAAACGGAAGACTCTCTTCAATACAACATGCACACGATCCACGAGTATCGCGCTCAATGTCGAGTAATATTGTGAATACCATTTTGGAGGACCGTTCCGGCAATCTCTGGTTTGGAACAAATGGCGGGCTCAACAAACTCAACCGACGCCAGCGACAGATCAAGCATCTGAGGCCAGACGTGCCACAGGGGAAGGAGCACCGCGCCCCGGCATTCCGGAACATCACATGTCTGTACGAAGATATGCGGGGCGATGTGTGGGTGGGAAATATTGCAGGTCAATTGCTCAGATATAATGAAAAGAGTGCAACAACATTCTCTCCATATCCGCGGACAGGGGATATATTGCAAGGGGATGTGGTGACGGCACTTCATGAATTGAGCAACGCCCCCGGCATTCTCTGGATTGGCACTGGCGGAAGCGGCGTCATCCGTTTGAATACCTCGACAGGAGAGACCGCACGCTTCAGGCATTCCCCTGCCAACCCGAACACCCTGAGCTCGAACGTCGTGAACACCATCGCTGACGACGGGCTCGGGAGACTTTGGATAGGTACGAACATCGGATTGAACATGCTCGATCCGGAATCCGGCAACTGCGTGAGATATGTTCTGCAGAATTCGGCGTCAATCAGAGATTCACTCCAACTCCTTTCGAATTCGGTGTGGACTATTCTGCGGGACCGGAAGTCGACCCGCCCGGTGCTCTGGATCGGAACAATCGGCGGATGGATGAGCCGGTTGGACGTCGAGTCCGGAACATTCAGACACTTGACCGATTCCACAACGCCGGCCCTTCACAACAGATCAGTCACCACGCTTCTGCAGGACTCGACAGGCGTGCTCTGGATCGGAACCTACAGCGGCGGTCTCAAGAGACTTGATCCCTCGCGGCAGGTGATTGCGGATTTCACTATGAACGAAGGACTTTCCAACAACATGATACAGGGAATCCTTCAGGATGAACAGGGGCTCCTCTGGCTCAGCACAAACAATGGCATCTCGCGGCTCAATCCACTTACGGGGGATGTTCTTACCCTTGATGCGAGTGACGGGCTTCAGTATAACCAGTTCAACCGGGGTGTTTGTATGAAAGAAGCAGGCGGTGTGCTTCTCTTTGGAGGTCCGAACGGGTTCAACCGTTTTCATCCGGATAGTATCAGTCTCAACCGTCGTCCTCCTCCCGTCATTCTCTCCGGACTGGAGGTCGTCGGTCAACAACGGGTCCCGCTTGCAGGTCCTGCCGATGAAATCAGCCTGGACCACACCGAGAATTTTCTTTCGTTTGATTTTATTGCAATCGATCTGACCAATCCGCGCAAGAATCGCTACGCATACAAACTCGACGGGGTGGATGAACGCTGGGTGCAGAGCGGCACGCGCCATAACGCCGCGTACGCCCACCTTTCGCCGGGGCAATACACCTTTCGCGTGAAGGCGGCGAACAGCGACGGAATCTGGAATGATGAAGGTCTCGCCCTCGCCATCGTCATCCGCCCGCCCTTCTGGAGGACCTGGTGGTTCCTCTCCGGGGCAGTGGCTCTGTTAGCCGGCGCAATTACCCTGTCGTACAACTGGCGCATGAAGAGTCATGTCAAGAGGGAACTGGAGATCAGTAGGATCCGGGAGGAAGAGAGGGAAAATGTCCGGATTAAGACAGCGCGTGACTTTCACGACGAGATGGGACACAGGCTGACGCGCATCAACATGCTGTCGGAGACGGCTACCCGGAAGCTTGCGCAATCCCCGACCGAAGTACGCGAATTGCTGGATGCTATACGGGACAATGCCGATCACCTCTTTAACGGAACGAGGGATTTTATCTGGTCACTGGATTCTCGAAACGATTCTCTTTTTGACTTTGCAGTGCGGCTGAAGGATTTCGGGGATGAACTGTTCTTTAAGACAGGGGTTGCTTTTGAGGTTAAGGGAATCACGGAAGACTTTCATTCCGTCCGCCTGACGTTGGAGATCCGCCGGCAGTTGATGCTGATCTTCAAGGAAGCAATGACAAATTGTGCAAGACACGCAAAAGCCAGCCGAATTGAGCTCGAGTTTCACGTAGCGGACGAGACACTCCAGGCTTCACTTTCGGACGATGGTGTGGGATTCTTGTCGGGGTCGAACGGCCCTGGCACGGGAATGTCCAGCATGCAAGCCCGTGCTCAAAAAATCGGCGGGATTCTTAGTGTGGGTCCCGGTTCCGCACATGGAACCCGCGTTTCATTCAGTGGACCATTTGTGATCCGCTAACTTGTCCTGCTCGAATCCCCCGGATTGGGGGAGAACTCTCAACCGGCCGGTCTCGTATACAGCGTTACCAACCATCACCCATTACCTGACGCTTAAGCTGCGACGCAAAAACCCCCCAATACGGGGGATAACTTCCCGCGGTTAACCTCTGTACAATGGAATACAGTCTTTACCAAGCAAAGGAGATGCGCTTCGGAGCTTCCCGTCCCGGTCGGTGTTCTTAAGGGAGCGGAGGATGTCACGAACATGCAGCCAGTAACTCATTTCAACGGTAAGGAGGATTCAAGAGTGAACCTCTCAATGAGAATGTCAGCACTGATCGGCTGCCTGTTGTTGGCGCCTTTGCTGTTCGCACAAACCTTCACAAGAATTACAGACCCGACGAATCCCCTCGTCACAGATCAGTATGAGAGTGGTGGCGGCAGTTGGGGCGACTTCAACAATGATGGGTACATTGATATTTTTGTCGCGCACGGGAATGTGGTCGACCAGCAAAACACGCTCTATCTGAACAATCGCAACGGCACCTTCATCAAGGTGACGACGGGAGCAGTCACAACAGATGGAGGTTCTTCAATCGGCGGTGCATTGGGAGACTTCGACAACGATGGAAACCTCGACCTGTTCGTCACCAACAGGCAGCCCGCATCAGGGCCATTGTTCGGGAACTTCATGTATAGAGGAAATGGAGACACCACATTTGTGAAAGTGACTACCGGCAGTCCGGTGACAGATCTGTCAAACTCCAACAGCAGTTCCTGGGTCGATATGAACGGTGATGGTTACCTCGACTTGTTTGTGGTGAACTTCCAAGCGAATAACTTTCTTTACTACAACAACGGCGATCCCGAATACACATTTACGCGAGCAGACACGGGGGCGCTTGTCCTGGACGGGGGCAATTTTTCCATTTCGGGGACGTGGGCTGATTTCAACAACGACCGCAAACCGGACCTTTATATCGGGAACGCGGGCGGCCAGAACGATCTTCTCTTTGTCAATGAGGGAAATGGGACCTTCGCGCAAATAATCATTCCCGATGGGCGGGCAACCTTGGGCGCGAGTTGGGGAGACTACAACAACGATGGTTACCTCGATCTGTTTGTTGCGAATTTCCTCGGCCAGAACAACATATTATATCGCAATGGGGGGCCTCCAAGCTACGCGCTGGTTTCGATTGATACAGGGGTTGTTTCCAATGACGGTGGCAGTTCGGTGGGAAGCGTGTGGGGTGACTTTGATAACGATGGCGACCTTGATCTCTTTGTTGCCAACGACGGTGGAGTGAGTTTCTTTTACTCGAATAACGGTCCACCGGGATTTGGTTTTACCAAAATCACAACCGGTGAACCTGTGACCACCGTCGCCAATTCGTTTGGTTGCGCTGCTGCTGATTACAACAATGATGGAGCACTTGACCTCTTTGTTGCCAACCGGCTGAATCAACGAGATCTACTCTATAGGAACGACGGCAACTCAAACGCATGGCTCACGATCAAGTGTATCGGGACAACATCCAACAGATCTGCGATCGGGGCGAAGGTCAGGGTGAAAGCAACAATCAGTGGTACACCGACCCGGCAAACACGGGAGGTTCTTGCACAGACGGGCTACAACAGCCAGACACTTCTCTTGCACGTTGGTCTGAGCAATGCGACGGTTGTCGATTCGTTAACTGTCGAGTGGCCGTCAGGCCAATCAGACCATTTTACCGACGTCTCTATCAACAGGTCGGTTACAGTCACAGAAGGCCTCGGCACGAGTTCCATCCACTCCCGACTTACGGAGAACCCGCGAGGTTTTGACCTGCATCAGAATTATCCGAATCCCTTCAATCCTTCAACGACAATTCGGTACCAGGTTCGGAGTCGATCGCTGGTTGTCCTTACAGTTCACAACCAACTTGGGCAGGAAATCAGGCGGCTGGTTGATAAGGAAATCGAGCCCGGGGAACACTCCGTTGTCTGGGATGGGTCAAACAACTATGGGTTGACGGTTGCGTCCGGCACATACTACGTCCGGGCAAGAGCTAACGGATTTGTACGAACGGTGAAGACCCTGCTCGCACGATAAAGGGAGACTGGATTGATCACTTGGAAGGAAAGAGTATGCTGCGTTTCAATGTCGTAGTCGTGTTTGTGGTAACCTCGCTGTCGATGGCGGTCAGTGGTGAGTCGGGAGGGAATTGCACATCGCCCGAGGCAAGCCAATTTGACTTCTGGATAGGGGAGTGGGAGGTGAGTTGGGAGGGACAAGATGGAGTGGAGATGCGCGGCACCAATACCGTGACGAAAACTCTTGGAGGATGTGTTGTGCACGAGTCATTCAAAGACCCCAACACGGGGTTCGAAGGGATGAGTTACACGGTGTATGATACGACGAAAAACAAGTGGTTGCAGACCTGGGTGGACAACAGCGGGAGCTATCTGGATTTTGCAGGAGAGTTCAAAGACGACACCATGATATTGCAGCGTGTGGCCGGCAGGGGAGGGAAGGAGTTCAAGCAACGCATGCGCTGGTACAACATCCGCAAGGATGCCTTCGACTGGAATTGGGAACGATCCGATGACGATGGCGCCACGTGGAAACTACTCTGGCACATCAAATATAAGAGAGCTGAATAAGGAGGAAGTATGAACAAGTTGCAACGCCGGACATGGATGACCACTCTGATGTGGGTGGCTTTCTGCACTGGCGCAATTGCCCAGACTTTCGTCGAGATTACGGACCCGGCAAATCCGATCGCCACCGATACTGGGCCGGAACAGTACTCGGGAGCAAGCTGGGTCGATTTTGACGGCGACGGGGATCTGGATCTGTTCGCGAACAACGCGTTGCTCTATCGGAACGACGGCGGGGGGACGTTTGTCACGCTCACAACGAATCTCGGTGCCGGCCAGCCGGTCAACCTCGGCAACGGCAACAGTTGGGCGGATTATGACAATGACGGCGATCTGGACTGTTACATCGCAAGTGCGCCCTCCTTTCTTTATCGTAATGATGGAGGAGGAGTCTTCACAAAGATCACCTCCGGCGCAATCGGCGACAGTACGGGGAACAGGGGGTGGGCGTGCGCATGGGCCGACTACAACAATGACGGCTACGTCGATCTTGCAATTACGCACCCGGCCACATTCGTGCCGGGGACTGCAACACCCAATCATCTCCTGCTGAATAACGGCCCGCCCGGTTTTTCATTTACAAAAATCACCACTGGCCCGATCGTTACCGGTCTCAGTTCGTATACGGTGGGAACGTGGTCAGATTTTGACCTTGACGGTGACATGGACTATTTCATCGGAGCGGGCCCTGTCTCCACGACGGCTCCGGATTTCCTCTACAAAAATATGCTAATCGAAACAGGGTTATCGGACTTTGTCAGGATTACCACTGGCGTTATCGCAACTGACTTTCAGGACGGCCAGGTCTGGAACTGGATCGACTACGACAACGACGGCGACCTGGATGCCTATCTGACGAACTATTCCGGTGGAAACAGCGCCGGTATGGCCAACCGCCTGTACCGTAATGACGGTGGAGTGTTCACACGAATCTCTTCGGGCACCATTGTCACCGACGTTGCCGCGTCTCTTGCGTCCGTCTGGGGGGATTATGATAACGACGGCGATCTCGACGTCTACGTAACAAATGATGGACCGGGTGTCGTGGGACAACAAGACCGGTACTACAGAAACAACGGAGATGGAACGTTCACCTTCGTGTCGAACGCGTTAACCTTGAACCAGACGCGTCGGGGCGCCTCCGCGGGCGACTACGACAATGATGGCGACCTGGACATTTTCGCCGCGGGCCCCTCGACTGCCCGTGCGTTGTACCGGAACGACACTGAGAACGGCAACCATTGGATAAAGGTGCGATGTGTCGGAACGTCCTCAAACCGGTCTGCCATCGGAGCCAGAATCCGTATCAAGGCAACAATTAATTTCCAGCCCGTTTGGCAACTCCGTGAGGTTTCTGCTCAGAACACATTCAATGGACAGAACAGCCTGGAGGTGCATTTCGGCCTTGGAAACGCGACCAGTATTGATTCAATGATATTGGAATGGCCCCGCGGCTTGCGGGAAGTGATTACCGGCGTCGCTGTTGACCAGTTTCTGACCCTCACCGAGGGGGAGAATTTCAATGTGAATATCCCGGTCTTCGGAGGATGGAACATCGTTTCTGTTCCTGTCGATGTGGATGACTATCAGACATCGAACCTCTTTCCGGGCGCCTCCTCAACGGCATTCCGTTTTCAACCGGGGGGAGGATATACGGACACAGACACACTGGAGAATGGAACAGGGTACTGGGTTAAGTTTCCGTCGTCACAGTCTCTCACCCTCACAGGCCGTCAAATTGATTCGGATACAGTTGCGGTTTCAGCGATGTGGAATCTCATCGGTTCACTTTCGTCACCAGTCGCAGCAAGTTCGATCGTATCGGTAGGGACCTCTGTAGTTTCTCCCTTCTTTGAATACGGCCCGACAGGTTATTCTCAAGCCGACACCCTTCTTCCGGGAAGAGGATATTGGGTGAAGGTGAGCGACCCGGGGAATCTGATTCTCGTAGGTAAATAGACGAGTTGCCTTGACCTTGCCAACAACAGGTGGATTGCATAGAGTGATGAATCAATCCACAACAAAGGAAAATCTTCCTGTATGCAGAATTGGTTGGAGTGAACATATTTCTTATGTTGTCCGTACTTGTAGGGATTGGGAGGTTGGCCCTTTATCCTTGATTGCCGTTGAGGTTTTTATCTGCAATTCATCCCAAGCATGGACAACTACCTTTTATACGTTACGATGGCGGCCGCGGCAATAGTGAGTCCGGGTCCAGGTGTTACCCTCACGCTTACAAATGCAATTCGCTACGGAATTATTGAGACGGCTGGCGGTATCGTTGGTGTGGCTGTCGGAGCAATGATTATTGCCGCACTCTCGGCCACGGGAGTAGGGTTACTCCTGGTCGCTTCCCCCGTCTTGCTGAACATCATGAAGTACGTCGGGGCAGCGTACCTTATCTATCTGGGTGTGAGGTTATGGCGCTCTTCCTCAATTGCTTCTAGGAAGGATGGCGGGGGAAAGGGAAGTTGGAGACGGTGCTTCATGGAGGGAATCACGCTTCAGTTCTCCAATCCCAAGGCGATATTTTTCTGCATCTCTATTTTCCCACAGTTTATCGACGGCTCGTATCCATACATCGTTCAACTTTCTGTCCTAATACTGACGTACGGCCTGTTGGTCGTTCTGATCCATTCCCTCTACGCGTTGACTGCAAACAGGACAAAGGAGTGGTTCTCAACTCCACGCGGTGCCCGGATCATCAACAGAGTCAGCGGCAGTGCATTCATCTTCTTCGGAATTGCTCTGGCGGGGTCGAGCATGTAGCTGCATCGGTGTCAAATAACCAATCGCTTATTGCTCCTCACCCTGCTCCATCCCATTGCTCATTGCTTACTGCTCATTGATAATTGTCCCTAGAGCCAGCCATTGGTTTTATACCACTCCACTGTTCCGCGAATTCCATCTTCCAATGAAATCTCTTGCTGGTAGCCAAAATCGCGTTTCGCCTTGGAGGAATCACACGTCCAGTAGTCCTGTACCATATCGCGTGCCTTCTCAAAGTTGATGAGCGCAGGCTTCGAACTGAAGAGAGCGAAGAATTCGGCGAACGTTGCGATGATGTAAACGGCGAACTCCGGGAGCCGGATGCGGAGGGCGCTTTTGTTCAATACTTTCCGCGTGACTTCCCCAATCTCCTTCCATCCATAAACACCATTGCTCGCGATGAAATACGTTTGTCCCACGGCATTGCTACTTTCAGCGGCCATCACAAAACCCCGAACGAGGTCGCTGACGTGAACCAGACTCACAAGCTTTTCGTTGAATCCCACCATCGGCTGTAACCCCTTACTCATGGTATTGAAGAATTCGAACACATCCTTGTCCCGGGGGCCAAACACAGCCGGTGGGCGACAAATAGTAATGGGCAGAGTTTTCATCATCTTCAAACACTCTTCCTCTGCTTGCCATTTACTCTTGCCATATGTGGTCAGGGGGTGAGAAGGCTCATCCTCGGTGATCGGCGTTTGGGTCGGGCTTGGTCCTACCGCCGCTTGACTGCTGATATGGACGAAGCGCTTCAGCGTGTGATTGTGTGTTGCGGTTGCTGCGAGGATATTCTTGGTTCCGGTGGCATTTCCGTTGTAGTACTCCTCTTGTGTTTTTGCCTTGGTTACTCCGGCGGAATGGAAGACGTATTCCACACCACGTACTGCATCGCGCAATGCCTCTTCGTTAAACAAATCGCCATAGACATACTCGACCTGTTTCCCGTTGAGCCATTTCGTGTCGCTGCTCTTGCGAATCAGACACCGGACGGAGTATCCCTTCTGTAACAGAAGTTCAACAAGGTGACTACCAATGAATCCGGTCGCTCCGGTGACCAATGCTGTCATGACGCGAATTGAATGAGTGAATGGTGTGTCTGAGGAGGCCGGGGTCTGAAATCATTGACTTTTGGGGCCTGTTCAAGTATATTGAAATCGATTCTGAGAAGCAATCCGCTTCCCATTGCCGCATGGTGACTTACAGCCGTTCTGGAGATCAACGAAGCGCATGACAACATCCAAGCAACAGCACGCAGACCACGAGGAAGCGCCTCAGGCATCGAAGAAACCCGTTGACCTGTTTGAGAAATGCTGGACTTTTACCCGCGCGGATGAGATCAAGGCGCAGGGATTTTATCCGTACTTCCGTCCGATCGAAGAAAATGAAGGACCGGAAGTGAAGATCGAAGGCCGCCGCGTGATTATGGCCGGCTCCAATAATTATCTCGGCCTCACCTCTGATCCACGCGTCAAGGCAGCAGCGCAACTCGCAATCGAAAAATATGGCACCGGTTGTTCAGGTTCTCGTTACCTCACAGGAACCCTCGATCTTCATATACAATTGGAAGAACGGCTCGCTCGCTTCTATAATAAGGAAGCATGCCTCCTGTATAGCACCGGCTACCAGACCGCACAGGGAATTATTCCTACCCTCGTTCAAAAAGGGGAGTACGTCATCTCCGACCGCGACAACCATGCATGTATTGTTGCCGGTAACCTGATGGCCAAGGGTGCATTTGCCGAGTTTGTCCGTTTCAAGCATAACGACATGGCGGATTTGCAACGTGTCATGTCCAAGCTTCCCCTCCACATTCCGAAGCTCGTCGTGTCCGATGGTGTGTTCAGTACTTCCGGCACGATCGTGGATCTTCCGAACCTTGTCTCCGTGGCAAAACAGCACAATGCGCGCATCCTCATCGACGACGCACATTCCACCGGCGTGATCGGTAAAGGGGGAAGAGGTACGGCAAGTCACTTCGGCCTCGACCGCGAAGTGGATATGACAATGGGGACATTCAGCAAGACATTTGCTTCTCTCGGCGGTTACGTTGTAGGCGACAAAGCAGTCATCAACTATCTCAAGCATACAGCACCCGCGTTGATCTTCAGCGCTAGCCCGACGCCGGCATCAGTTGCCGCAGCGCTTGCCGCTCTCGATATTCTCGAGAAAGAACCGCAGCGCATTACAAGACTCATCGCAAATGCCGAGAAGATGCGCAAAGGATTCAAACAGCTTGGCTTCAATGTCGTTGATAGCTCCACGGCAATCGTTCCGGTGATTATTGGGGATGACTTGAATACGTTTGTCTTCTGGCGTGCCTTGTACGATGCCGGCGTGTTTGTCAATGCGTTTATCAGTCCCGGTGTACCGAATGGCATGCAGATGCTGCGCACGAGTTATATGGCGACGCACGAGGATCATCACCTCGACAAGATTCTGGAGACGTTCGGCACTATCGGCAAGAAACTCGGCCTCATCTCCTGATGGGGGTTGCACTGTTCTTGATGTACGCAACACTCTTCCACCGACTCCTGTTCTTCATTGCAATACCATCCCGCCAACAAGCGAAAGGATAGTCCCCGCTGATGGGCTCCATCGTTATCCGATCGGTGAAGTCGAAGAGCGACGAAACCGTATTCATCAAATCGCAGTGGAAATTCTACCAAGGCAACCCTCACTGGGTACCGCCGCTGTTGATGGACAGGTGGAAGTTGATCGATAAGAAGGGGAACCCATTTTATAAACATGCTGAAATGGAGTTGTTCCTTGCTGAACGCGATGGCCGGATAGTTGGTCGGATTGGTGCCATCATCAACGATAACCATAACAAGGAGCACGCGGACAAAGTCGGCTTCTTCGGGTTCTTCGAGAGCATTGATGATCAACAGGTTGCGAATGCTCTCTTTGATGCAGCCGGGAAGTGGTTGAAGCAACGCGGCATGACAACCATGCGCGGTCCGGCAAGCCCATCCGTCAATGACGAGTACGGTTTGTTGGTGGAAGGCTTTGACAAACCGCCGATGATTCTGATGGCGTACAATCCGCCATACTATCAGCGGCTTGTTGAAGGATACGGGTTTGCCAAGGCGAAGGACCTCTGGGCATATTACCTTCATTCACAAAGAGTGTTCAGCAATCAGAAGTTCATCCGGGTTGCCGAGCTGCTAAAGAAACGTGAAGGCCTGACGATCCGGCCGTTGAACATGAAAGACTTTGACAATGAAGTAACACGCCTCCGGGAGATGTACAACAAGGGATGGGAAGGTAATTGGGGTGAGGTGCCGATGACCGAGGAGGAATTCCGGTATGTGGCCAAGGACCTGAAACCCATTGTAAACCCGGAGCTTGTAATTATTGCGGAAGTGAAAGGGAAGCCGGTGGGGTTCGGGTTATCGTTGCCCGATTTGAATGTAGTGTTGAAGGATAATAAGAAAGGCCGCCTTCTGCCCGCACTCGTTCGCATGATGTTGTTCAAGAAACGCATTGATGCGATCCGGGTTGTGATCCTAGGCGTTATCCCTGAATACCGTAACTCCGGCATCGGGGGGGTGTTGTTTTATGAAACCGGAAGACGCTCGGTTGAACAGGGTTATCCGCACGGCGAAGCAAGCTGGGTATTGGAAGACAACGTGATGATGAACCGCGGAGCGGAGATGATGTCGGGGGAGAAGTATAAGACATACCGTGTGTATGAAAAGCCAATATGAGTTATAGATTCTAGTATTGAATGTCGAAATTCAAAAACAAATACGAATACGAAATCCGAATTGGCTTTCGGTACTGTTCTGATTTCCAAAACCAAGTCATGGTGAGCGAAGTCGAACCATGAAATGTGCATATCAGACCTCCGCCTCGGCGAGACGGGTCGACTACGCTCGGTCTGACGTGTTTTGTTTTCCCAAATTAGGACAGTGTCTGATTTTCGAACTTCGGGCTTGTTTGGGAATTCGATATTCTTGTTTCGCTATTTTATCCGAGACAACTGTTTAACAACTGACAACGGGGCCCATAATGCCTGTAAAGAAAGTGGAAAAAATCTGGATGAACGGAAAGCTCGTGAATTGGGACGATGCGAATATTCATGTCCTTTCGCACGTCATCCACTACGGTTCGAGTTGGTTTGAAGGGATCCGGTGTTACGATACCGCAAAGGGACCTGCAATCTTCCGGCTTGATAAGCACCTGAGACGCCTGTTCGATTCCACAAAGATCTATCGCACGGAGATTCCATTCACTGTGGAGCAGATTGAGGAAGCGGTGCTCTCGACAATACGCGCCAACAAAATGAAAGCATGCTACATACGGCCGATTGTCTATCGTGGCTACGGTGATGTCGGAGTGAATCCGTTGAACTGCCCTGTGGATGTAACCATTGGAGTGTGGGAATGGGGAAGCTACCTCGGTCCCGAAGCTCTTGCCAACGGCATTGATGTCTGTATCTCTACATGGAACCGTCCTGCACCGAACACGCTGCCGCAAATGGCCAAAGCCGGCGGGAATTACCTGCTGTCTCAACTGATGAAAATGGAAGCAATCCAGGCAGGGTTTGCCGAAGCCATTGCACTTGACGTCAATGGTCACCTGAGCGAAGGCTCCGGGGAAAACCTGTTCGTTGTCCGCGATGGCGTTATCTACACTCCGGAGCTATCCTCATCGCTTCTTCCGGGCGTCACTCGTGCATCAATTGCGCAGCTCGCAGAAGAAATGGGATACAAGCTGGTGATTACAAACCTGCCGCGTGAGTTTGTTTACGTTGCAGACGAGTTGTTCTTTACCGGCACGGCGGCAGAAGTCACGCCTATCCGTTCTGTTGATAAGCAGAAAGTCGGCAACGGCAAGCCGGGTCCGGTGACAATGAAACTCCAGAAGACATTTCTCGATATCGTTAAGTCCGGCGCCGACACTCACAACTGGCTGAAGTTCGTGTACAACGACT
>CAZIHJ010000052.1:18574-21778 GCA_964538485.1 uncultured Chitinophagales bacterium
ATCGTTAAGTCCGGCGCCGACACTCACAACTGGCTGAAGTTCGTGTACAACGACTAATGCTCACAGTAGAGCTTCACCGCTGAGATGCTGAAAAAAAATATTTCAGTTACGCTCCGCGCCTCGGCATCTCTGCGGTGGATTTGTTTTCCTAAAGGAGACCGACATGAAAAAACCAGCCCGCAAGAAACCCGTATCCGATACACGCAAAACCCCCGCCCTGCGTTCCATTGATCTTGCAAGAATGATCAACCGGATCCTCGTTCCCATCGACTTCTCAGCACATTCCAAGAACGCCTTGAAATATGCCATCCCGATGGCGGAGCAATTCGATGCAGCGCTGTACCTCGTGTATGTTGTGGAGCCGACGGTCTATCCAGCCGATCTCGGGTTCGGACAGGTGGTGATGCCGGGGATAGAAGATGAGTTGCGTGAGAAAGGCGCCGATGAGTTGCAGGAGTTGATCGAGAATGAAATCCGCGGACGCGTAAAGGCCTCTGCCTCGGTACGGACAGGCAAGCCGCACCAGGAGATTCTCCTCGAAGCAAAAGAGAAGAAGATTGATCTTATCGTGATCGCTACACACGGACACACCGGCGTCGAGCACATGCTCTTTGGCAGTACAGCAGCCCGCGTTGTTCGCACTGCAACGTGCCCGGTGCTAACCATCAGGCCGGATGTAGCGTGAGCATATTGAGTGGGGTTCGGTCAACGAGAGCTCGTGCAATCGCAGGGTGTGTGCGGTGGAGAAAGGAACAAAATTCTCAGCCGTGCGGGTTCTTCTCAACCGGATAGACTATACCGGTAGAATAGGGATTAAGACCCCAGTCGTTTGATTGCAAAAGTTCCTCTCACGCCGGTAACCTGGATAGTGACTTCCTTGAACCGAATCTCTGTGTTTGTCGAATCGCCCCGTACACCTCTCGCTATTGCTATCCTCGCATTTTTCGGTTCCATTGTCTTCTCGGTTTTTATCTATCCCACTATCGCAGACCCGCTACAGAGTAATGTTGCAGGGGATGGCTACGATCAATTGGCTTTTGGATTGTATCAATCCGGAACCCTGAGCTTTTATCCGAATCCGCAACCGACACTCATGCGCGGGCCGGCGTATCCTGCATTCGTTGCGCTCTTCTTGTTCTTGAATGAATCATGGTATCCACTGAACGTTCAAGTGGGGCAGGGGATTCTTCACTCACTCTCTAGCGCTCTTTGCTTTGCCATTGCGTCACTCTTCTGGAGTCGTACCCGCGCAGCAATTGCCTCCTTGATGTGTGCTTTGCATCCGTTCCTCCTCTGGTACACCCCGCGCATTGTTGTCGAAACTGCGGCAACATTCCTCTTCACGATGATTGTCTATTCATTTCTTGTTTTGCAGACACGCCCTTCGTATCCAAAGTCTATAGTGCTGGGTGTCGTACTCGGAATCAGTGCCTTATGCAAGGCCACATTCTTGCCGGTTGCGCTTCTTGTTCCGTTCCTGACGTTTATCGTCTCAAGGGAAAAGAGGCGGGCAACGTATTCCCTCGTGGTCCTTAGCGCCGCATTTCTGATCATCCTTCCGTGGAGTCTTCGAAACTACGACATCGTTGACACAGTTATTCCGGTTCATACACTGATGGGTCTTAATATGAGACAAGGGGATTGTCTGGCCGAAAACTATGCACGATCACCGCGGAGCTATATGCAAGCCCTCAATGAATGCGGGCCGCATGTAACGTCGGGAGGAGATACCCTTACCGACTGGCGACTGGAAGGAGATGGAGTACAAAACTCTGTCGAAGTTGATCGTTCGCTTGCTCAACAATCTATCGAACGATATTGTCGAGAACCGTGGTTCTTTGCGCGCAAACTTGTTTTGAATGCAATCATGTTCTGGACACTCAGCGCTTCCGTTCCGGCGTCCCTTGTAACGAGTATTCTGCAAATCCCGCTGTTGGCAGTGTTCATTTTTGTTGCGGTGAAAACCGGTAGAAAGCACGGGTTTCTCAGCGCGAGGAATGCTCCCATTCTGCTTGTCTTGTGTTACTATGGGCTACACCTTCCGATATATGCGCTGGCCAGATTCGGTGTTGTCCTGGTGCCGGTGATGCTTGCGTATTGCGCCGGATTCCCATTGAAGCCGGAGGCGACAGGCCGATGAATGGTTCTACTTCTCTCTCTCCACCACAAAATCAGCGAAGGCGAGAAGGGAAGATCGAGCGGGTGATTCGGGAAATGAAGCAAGGTTGGCTTTGGCTGCTGCAGAGAACTGTTGCGCACGTCCGGCAGAGTATTCCAGTCCGCCATTGGACTCGACAAACTTTAGAACATCTTTCACTCGAACTTTCTTCCCGCCGTCTTTGATCATCGAGAGAATTTCTTTCCCCTGCTTCTTCGGCGCCTGGGCCAGAGCATGAATGAGTGGAAGCGTCAGTTTCTTCTCGCTCATATCGAGTCCGGTGGGTTTGCCGGTGATGCTCTTCCTTCCAACATAATCCAGCAGGTCGTCCTGAATCTGGAATGCCATTCCCACATTCTCACCATACTCCCGCAGGCAACGTAGGTGCTCGGGGTCTGACGTAGCGCTACTTGCACCGATCTCGCAGCAGGTGGAAAGCAGCGACGCCGTCTTGTCGCCGATGATTCTCAGGTAGGTCTCTTCATCCATATCAAGCTGACGGCTCTTCTGTATCTGGTGAATCTCGCCCTCGCTCATTCTCTTGACGGACGTGGACGTAATTTTAAGAAATCCGAAGTCGTCGTGATCGAGCGAGAGCAGCAACCCACGCGCCAGGAGATAATCTCCCATCAGAATGGCGATCTTGTTTTTCCAGATGGCATTGATGGAAGCAAAACCACGTCGCGTATCCGCCTCGTCGATAACATCGTCGTGCAGCAGCGTCGCAGTATGAAGGATCTCCACAAGTGCCGCACCGCGGTAGCTTCTCTCGTTCACACCGCCACACACCTCGGCACTCAGCAATACTAGGATTGGCCGGACACGCTTTCCCTTCCGACGAATGAGGTATTTGGTGACGAGGTCAACCAGTCCGACCTTGGATCGGATAGCTTTGTCAAAATGGTCATCGAAGCGATCGAGATGACTATGGACGGGCCCGGAGATTTCTTTGAGTGTCAAGCGCTCGGTTGATTCAGTTGGGAGTGATGGGGAATAAGGGATAGATGGATAAGTGGATTGATGATTGAATCATTGACGATTTGATG